>JALVPH010000048.1 GCA_027031875.1 Candidatus Parcubacteria bacterium
AAATTATCCTTATGTAATATAGCTATTTTAGCATATTCGGACCCACGTATTTACCATTATGCCGCTTTTTCACGATCGTGAAATGTAATACTTTTCTAACTACGGAGATAAAGTGAAATAGGTAGGTAAGTTTTTTCGCATCTTCTATGCCCTCTTTCACGATCGTGAAAGAGGGTATGGAATTTTGGTCAAGGGTATTGTCTATTAGCATTTGCCGTTGGAAACGTTAACTACACTAAGAAAGTGGTGAGGAAAAAGGCGGGGCGCGCATTCTGCGCGCCCCGCCTTTCTCATAGCATCCACTCACATTCACTCTTACAGACAATACTCTTCAGCCTCACACGTACTTTAAGTGCTCCGGCATCTTCTCCTTCCCCTCTGAAATAACCTTTGGATCAATATGAATGATACCCGACTCTGGAATTCCCCCCTTCAAGAGGAGATCAGCAACGTAAGTCTCCGCTTTATCTTGAATGAGTCGCCTCAACGGACGAAGCCCAAAGGTGAGACTATACCCCTCTCGCGCAAGCGCATCCACGAGCTCTGGATCAATTGATACCTGAATACCATGGCGCTTCGCGAGTGTTACATTGAGCTCATTGAGGAGAAGAATTGCAACCTTCTTTACCTCTTCTCGACTGAGAGGACGGAAGAGGATCACTGCATCAAAACGGTTGATGAGTTCCGGACGGAGAATCCTCTCAGAAATAATGTGTTGAATGAGGAGCTCCTTCGATACGTTCCCGTTTTCAAGAATGTAGCGCGCTCCCGCATTCGAGGTTGCAATGATAATTGTATTCCGCAGGTTAATCGCTCTCCCTTTCGGCGTGTGCATGACCCCCTCATCAAGTACCTGGAGGAGCACATTGAGGAGATCAGGGTGTGCCTTCTCGAGCTCATCGAAGAGAACGAGACTGTAAGGAGCATCCTCAATCTTCGCACCAAGCTGATCCATAAAACGCTCTATAGATGAGAGGTCGCGATACTCTGACATGTCGAACCGATGGAAGAACTCCTTTGATCCAAAGTAGTACTGCGCGAGCGTCTTCGCAGTATGTGTCTTTCCAACCCCTGTCGTCCCAATGAAGAGGAAGGACCCGATAGGACGCTTCTCATCACGCACACCGAGACGAGAGCGTTTGAGAGAAGCAGCAATTGCATGGATTGCTTCCTCCTGCCCAATCACGTAGTGGTTAAGTACCTCCTCTAAATGGAGCAGTTTATCTCTCTCGTCCTGTCGAATGACTCCGAGTGGAATGTGGAGCTTCTCTGCAATGAGCTCCTCCACATCCTCAGGCCTCACCACTTCCTTATCGAGGAGCACTAACTCATCGAGGAGGTCCATCGACTTTTCCGGCTGATAATCGTTAAGGAGAAACTTCTCACTCAAGATGACAATACTCGCAAGCGTATCGTCAGGAAAGCGGTGGCGAATTCCCTCTCGCTCCACCCGATCAATGAGGTAGAGCATTGTCGTTTTCCTATCTGGAGGGAAGAACTGCACGACATCCACCGCACGCATCAGGTGCGCATTGTACTTAAATGTCGCGTTAAAGTGCTCGTTATCTGTCGTGAGGATAATTTGAAAGTGAGGAACGTCGAGGTATGTCTCTACCACATCGAGAATGTGAAATCGCTCAATGTTCTCTATGACGAGCACGATGTTTCCCGCATTCACTGCCTCATGGAAACAGCGGTGAAGTTCCTCCTTCGTGAGTTCCTCGGGAAAGAGCTCTACGAGACGTTTTCCATTCAACTTTGGTATAGAGAGGTCGCGATACATCTTCTTCGCGAGGTAGGAGAGGCGCGTCGTCTTCCCTACTCCCTGTGGTCCCACGATGAGCACATTCTGCTGGTGATCACGACTCAATGCGCGTTCTACCTGCTTGAGTCCGCCGTCGTGATCAATGACGAGCACATCAGGAGTGAGTCGAAGATCCCTCCCGTGCGCGTCGAGGAAGTAGGTAATCGGATAAGACCAATCTTTCCCAATTGACCCAATCTTTGAGAGCTTTCGATAGTCAAATCGAATAGGAAGAAGGAGGATGAGTGGAAGCGAGAGGTAGACGAGGAAGATTGCAATAAGTCCTGCAAGGATAGTGATGCTTCGGATAAGGAAACCAAGCGCGCGTGTAAAGAGCGCGAATCCAATGTTCTCCATAAGCCCCCATACCCCTCCCTCTTCACTTTTGTAGGTATCCCGATGCCACGGGATAAAGAGAGAATGAAGGAGGCGAGGAATGGAAAAGTAATACACAACAAAATCACGGAGATGTTGCCATGAACGAAACTGTTCTTTTGCACGATTCATACTGCATATAGTAACACGCGAGAGAAGGAAAACAAAAAACACCGTGAGGTGTTTTTTGTGTGTGGTAAATTATGATGCTGGACACGCTGTATTCGTACCGAGTGCAGTACCAACCTGTTTTGCAACCCCTGAGGAGTCAACACACCAATACTTCGATGTATCAGAATAGAGTGGCGCAGCGATAGCCCATTGTGTAGCGGAGTCATTACATACCCCAGTACTTGACCCTGAATCTCTCATTGCTTGAATAGTAGTATCATCACATACACTACTATAATCACCTTGATTTGCAACAATCTCTGCCTGTGCACGAGCACCAGCAAGAGCTCCTTTAACCTTGGCATCTTTTGCACGATTTCGTGCCTGACCAAGTGAAGCAAGTACAACTGTTGCAAGAATACCAATAATAGCAATTACTACAAGCAATTCGATAAGCGTAAATCCTTTTTGTTTATTCATAAACATTTGTTTAATTCGTAATATTACGGTTAACTAAACGAATAATAATCCGAGAAGAATCTCGAGATAACCCATTTCCTTCTTCTGAATAGGTCACGCGTATTATACCAAATTGTTCGAAAAAAACACAAGAGAAAGGTTATTGACAAATAAAAAGAGATATACCATATCTCTTTTTTCACTATCCCACGTTTGCTGCGACTTGGTAAATAGGCACCATTACGGACATCAAGAGACCTCCTACTCCAACTCCGAGGAGCACAATCATCGCCGGTTCAATCATTCCAATAAGCGTATCTACTGCTCCAATCACCTCCTTGTTGTAGAAGACAGCAAGTGTTTTGAGGATCTTTCCTACCGAACCAGTCTCCTCTCCCACCTTAATCATCTGTACCATAATCTGAGGAATTTCTTCGTGTTTCTCAAATGCCTCTGAAATTGTCTGACCTCCTTTCACATCTTCCGCAGCTTCAAGGAGAATCTTCTCATACACTTTATTTCCCACTACATCCGCGGCAATCTCAAGTGTTCGTACTACTGGAATACCAGAACTCAACATCGTATTGAGGTTATCTGCAATACGGGCAAGATACGTTTTTCGGAAGAGGTTTCCAAACCCAGGGAGCATAATTTTGAGCTGGTCAAACTTTTCTCTTCCAGAATCTGTATGGAGTGTTCTCATAATAAAGAATACTGCAACAACTATGAACACACCAAGAAATACCCCATAATGCACGAAAAAATTAGAAATTCCAAGTACAATTTTTGTGTAGAACGGAATCTCCTGTCCTGACTCTGTAATAATCTTCGCCATTTGAGGAATCACCTTCGTGAGCATAAGCACCATTACGGAGATGAAGGTAAAGATAATGAAGGCAGGATAGACAAGTGCATTCTTTGTCTTCGAAGTGAGGTTATAGTTTCGTTCGAGATAGTCAGCAAGAAACTGGAATGTTTGCGTGAGATTTCCTGACTCCTCCCCTGCGCGAATCATACTCACATAAAACGTTGAGAAGATTTCTGGTTGTTTTGCCATTGCCCCTGAGATGGAAGTTCCTCCACGGATATCATCTGCAATTTGAAGGAGTGCTCTCTTAAGGGTTTTTGATTCTGAATTACTCCCAAGGAGCTCA
>JALVPH010000049.1 GCA_027031875.1 Candidatus Parcubacteria bacterium
CTTTTACTCTTTTATGTAAGATAATTACTGAAAGTAAATGCGCACTCACTTTAAGTTACATATCGGAACTGAATGGTAAAAGTGGTGTCACCTCAGAAAACCCATCATACAACTATCTTTTGTGTGAGGGATCATTCCCAACTCACCACTTCGTCATTCCCGACTTGATCGGGAATCCAGAAATGTAACTACATACGCAAATAAAATCACTTCCTCCATCCTTTAACCACTTACTCGCGGTAGCCACTTGTCATCCCCGACCCTGATCGGGGATCCAGGGTAGTACCACATTGTGTAGATAACTAAACATCGTACTTTATTCTCTGGATTCCCGCATTCGCGGGAATGACAGCGGAGCGGGTGATTTCACCCGCTCCGCTTTTGACAAGGCGCAAAGTGCTTTGTCATTCCCAACTTGACCAACCCCTCACACAGAACCTGTGTGAGGGGTTGGGAATTCAGAAGAGAGCGGGGCGTGCATTCGCACGCCCCGCTCTCCTCGTCTCACCACTCAATCTCTCTTTCCCCTCGCTCACGAAGGTACTCATTCGTTTTCTTAAAATGTCCGTTTCCAAAGAATCCATAATGTGCAGAAAAAGGGGAGGGGTGGGCTGATTCCAGAACAAGGTGTTTTTCGCGATCAATAATTTTTCCTTTATTCTTTGCATAGTTTCCCCACAAGAGAAAAACAACCCCTTCTTTTTCTCGCGAGAGTGTCTCAATAACGTAGTCTGTAAACGCCTCCCATCCCTTTCCTGCGTGGCTTCCTGCTTTCCCTTTCTCTACGGTGAGGATGCTGTTGAGGAGGAACACCCCTTGATGAGCCCACACCATTAGATTTCCACTCGTGTAATCTTTTTCAATTCCAAGCTCATCCTCTATCTCCTTGTAGATATTTTTCAAGGAAGGGGGGAGGGGAACGCCTTCGGGAACAGAGAAGCAGAGTCCGTGTGCTCTCCCTGGGGTATGGTAGGGGTCCTGCCCAAGAATGACAACTTTTACCTTATCAAAAGGGGTACTATTGAATGCATTGAAAATGTTTTTTGGATGAGGGTAGATTGTTTTCGTTTGGTATTCTCTACGAACAAAATCAGCAAGCTTTTTCCACTCTTCTCGCTCAAAGTAATCTCCAATTTTCTCTTTCCAACTTTCTTCCATTTGCACAGACTCCTTTCCTTCCATGACATCACTATACGATATTTCTCTCTTTTTTCTAGATTTACATCTTCCACAATCTTGTCATCCCCATTTCTATTACACGATCATTCCATATCTTCATCACTCCGTCATTTCACACTTTTCACCATTTTGTTATTCCGGGCTTGACCTGGAACCCTCTCTCTTTGTCATTCCGCACTCGACCTGCCTGCCGGCAGGCAGGTGCGGAATCCAGAAAAGAGCGGGGCGTGCATTCGCACGCCCCGCTCTTTTGAATCAATCCATGAATCGTACAATATACAAAGAACGAGGCATATTTTGAGGATAGATATTATAGCATTGGTATTATGATATTATATGTAATATCATAATACCTACTTTTTTACGCAGGGTGAAATGACGAAAAGGCGGGGCGAGGACGAAATCCTCGCCCCGCCTTCAAACAACCTACACAAAACTACCTCCAAACCACTTACACAAAAGTGTCTCTAAACCACACATTCCTCTTCCTTCACATAGCGGAAAGCTCATATTTTGCTATACTTTAAGCAACTATGGCGAAGAAGAAAGGAGAAACACAAGAAAGCTCATATAGCGCAAGTGACATTTCGGTTCTTGAAGGTCTTGAACCGGTACGGAAGCGTCCGGGGATGTACATCGGATCCACAGGACCAGATGGACTTCATCACCTCATTCGTGAAATTTTTGACAATGCGCGTGACGAAGCAATGGCGGGGTATTGCGACCGCATCGAAATTGCTCTCCTTCCAAACGGTGCAGTGCGCGTAACTGATAACGGACGAGGAATCCCGGTAGATATTCATCCAACAAAAAAGAAATCTGCGCTTGAACTCATTATGACTACCCTCCATGCAGGAGGAAAGTTTGACAACAAATCCTACAAGTTCTCAGGGGGACTTCATGGAGTAGGTGCATCGGTAGTGAATGCTCTTTCTCGCTACACGCGTGTAGATGTACATCGTGAAGGAACGCACTACTACCAGGAATATGAGATAGGAAAGCCAAAAGCGAAGGTAAAGAAAGCAGGGAAGACAACACATCGAGGAACAACTGTCCTCTTTGAACCAGATCCAGAAATTTTTGGAGAGATTCGCTTCAATTGGGACCGCATCGCGCGACACTACCAACAGCAGGCATACCTTGTGAAGAATGTGCGCGTAACACTCATTGATGCGCGCGACTATGAAGGGAAGATTGATCTCTCAATTCCTTATCTTGAAGACCTCCATCTTCCTGTTCCTTCACTCACGTTCTACTTTGAGGGAGGAATTGTCTCGATGGTGCGCCATCTCAACCAAAATCAGAAACCAGTGCATCGCCACATTTTCCATGTGGAGAAGGAGACCGATGATGAAATCCAAGTGGAAATTGCACTTCAATATGTAGATGATATTACCTCGCGCATTATTCCTTTTGCGAATAACATTTCTACACCGGGAGGGGGAATGCATGTGACAGGATTTAAGACTGCACTCACACGACTCCTCAATGCGTACAATAAAAAGAACAAAATTCTCTCAGAGAAAGACGGTTCGCTCACTGGAGATGATGTCCTTGAAGGAATTACCGCAGTTATCTCAGTAAAGATGAAAGAAATCCAGTTTGAGGGACAGACGAAGGATAAGCTCGGATCGCCAGAAGCGCGTGGTGCGGTTGAGTCTGTTTTCTCGCAAGCGTTTGGGCGATTCTTGGAGGAGAATCCCGATGACGCGAAAGCAATTTTGAAAAAGGCTTCTCTCGCGTTGAAAGCGCGAAAAGCTGCGAAAGCTGCGAAGGATTCTATTCTTCGAAAAGGGGCGCTTGAAGGATTTACTCTTCCGGGAAAACTCACCGATTGCCAGACGAAGAACGCAGAAGAAGCAGAGCTCTTTATCGTAGAGGGAGATTCCGCGGGAGGAACGGCAAAACAAGGGAGGGATCGCCGAACGCAGGCCATTCTCCCACTTCGTGGAAAACCTCTCAATGTGGAACGCGTGCGACTTGATCGTATGCTCAGTAACAATGAGATTAAGTCGATGGTGATTGCTTTTGGAACTTCCATCGGAGAAACTTTTGATATTGAGAAAGCACGCTATCGCAAGATCATTATCGCAACCGACGCGGATGTGGACGGAGCACACATTCGCATCCTCCTCCTCACGCTCTTCTATCGCTACTTCAAGGAGTTCATTGAACAAGGGTATATCTATATCGCACAACCACCGCTCTATAAGATAAAGAAAGGGAAGAAGGTATACTACGCCTACTCTGACGAGGAACGCGATGCAGTTCTTAAAGAAATTGGCGGAGAAACTGAAGATGGGGAAGAGAAGAAGAGTTCCGGTATCCATGTGCAACGCTACAAGGGATTGGGAGAGATGAATGCGGAAGAGCTATGGGAAACAACAATGAATCCAGAAACTCGCACGCTCAAAAAAGTAACGATTGAAGATGCGGTAGAAGCAGATCAACTCTTTGAAATCTTGATGGGGAACGATGTCGCTCCCCGCAAAGTCTTCATCCAAAACAACGCCAAACTCGCTGAGTTGGATGTGTAGAGAGAAAGAAGAGATAGAAACAAAAACATCTCACTTGTAATACTTTACGAGTAAGGTGTTTTTTATTTAAACTTTCTTAAAAAAGTGTTGCTGGTTCCGTATTGAAGCGGATCATTGTTTTTATCATGAAGTCGTTGAGTGTTGATGTTACAT
>JALVPH010000050.1:0-2178 GCA_027031875.1 Candidatus Parcubacteria bacterium
TAGTCTTTCACAAGATACTTATTTATCGTCTTCGCTTTTGCGGGTGATTCAACAATAACAAATTTCATTGCTCCAAGTTATAGTATATAGGTATTTTTTTGCAAATTTCCTTCTTTTTCATTTGAGATAAGATAGCTATGTGAGACAGCAACAGAAACAAAAGAAATCATTTATTCATCTCCTCTCCTTTATCCTATTCTCTTTCGCAATCTCGTTTCTCGTATTGCTTATTATTCAGCAATTTAGTGCTCGCGGAAAAGATGGGTATGAAATTTCATTCTGTTATGAGAAAGATTTTCATATAGGAAAAGAGGAGAGAATCCCAGTAAAACTCATTCGTGTTGTGGATGGCGATACACTTCTTGTAAACCTTGATGGAAAACGCGAGCGTGTTCGCCTCATCGGAATTGATAGTCCTGAGTCAGTAAAACCTGAAAGTCCTATCGAGTGTTACGGGGAAGAGGCAAAAGCGTACCTCACTTCGCTCCTCTCTCATGAGGGTGAAATTTTTCTCCAATACGACAGAACACAAGGGAAGCGAGATCGTTTTGGGAGAATTCTTGCATACGCATTCACAAGGGATGGGATGAATATTGCGGAGGAGTTACTTCGAAATGGGTACGCGAGAGAGTATACCTACCAGAGAGAAAATCCTTACCTTTTTCGCAACAGCTTCGTTCAAGATGAGAAGGAGGCAAAGGTCGAAAGAAAAGGGCTTTGGGCAGTGTGCCATTAAGAAAGTATGAGAAAGCAGAGAGAAAAAATCCGCTACCTCGTAGGGATTGATGAGGTAGGACGAGGTCCGCTTGCGGGACCGGTAACACTCGGGGCTTTTGTCGTTCCGTTTTCTTCTCGTGATGTTGTTGAGGAAGATCTTCGTCATCTTGGAGTAAAAGATTCAAAGACACTATCTCCTCGTAAGAGAGAATATCTTGTTAGAGAGGTGGGCAAAAGGTACCTAAGGAAAAAAGAGAGTGGTGTCTTCTCGTTCCTCTCCTCCCAATCTGCACGGGTGATTGATGAGAAGGGGATTGCGGTTGCAATACGAAAAGCACTTGCTAATCTCGTGAGGAAGATTGAGAGAAAAACGGGATGCCCGCGAGAGGAGATACTCTTCTTTCTTGATGGATCGCTCTCTCTTGAGGGGGTTGCTCCGCATTTTGAAGTTATTGTTCATGGAGATAGAGAGAATATTCTTATTGCGACTGCTTCCGTTTTTGTGAAAGTTCATAGGGATACACTTATGCTTCGTTACGCAGAGAGGTATCCTTACTATGGGTTTGAAAAGCACAAGGGTTATGGAACTGCGTTCCATCGTAAACAAATTGCAAAGTATGGCACAAGTCCAATTCATCGCGTGAGTTGGGTAAAGAAAAAACCAACTTTTTAACAAGTTGGTTTTATCCCACACAAAATACCCCGAGCGTAAGCTCTGGGTAGTCCATTTATATACTCTAGAGTTGCGTTTCCTTTATCGCTTCCGCAATCTTTTGTTCTATAATTGATTTTCCTTTTTGTACAAATTCACAATCTTCTTTTGTATAACGAGGGAGGCGTTTTCCTGGTCGGTTCCAATATCCGAGAGCAGAAAGGATTCGTATCTGTATGATAAGTTCAAGTTCTTCTCTGTAACGATTAGCAAGTTTTATACTCTCTTCGCTTCTAAGGAAAGAGAAGAAGTACTCTATTTCTCCCCATACTTTTTCATTTTTTTCTCCACCCCCAAAACGGAGTATTTCTCTTGCAATTTTCTTAAGAAGGAAGAAGCGCATATCACGACTGAAAGGGAAGGGGTTCACAATTTCTTCAATTCCGGTGAGTTTCCACTCCGCCTTCCCATGCACAATGTTTATGTGTGCGAAAGTGTAAAGATTAAGTTGTTGCCGAAGTTTTGATTGTATTTTTCTACTCGCCTGACTATGGGTGTAGATGAGCCCGTAGTTGCGTGTGTAAAAAACAACCTGCTCATTCTCTTCACCTCGAATGTCTTTTTTGAGGATAAATGCTTTTGTTGAGTATACCTCATTCTTTTCCATGAAAAGAAGTATAGCATTTGTTTACGATTCTTCAGAAAAAAGAGAATTACAACCCTCTTTTTTCTTTTTCCTCTTTGAGGAAACGTTTACATACTTCTACATTTTTCCTCGCAAATTTTCTATCCTGCTCTTTTACTTCCTC
>JALVPH010000050.1:2188-3815 GCA_027031875.1 Candidatus Parcubacteria bacterium
TCTCTGTGTTTCCTGCGAAATATTTTCGTGTTTGAGAATATACCTTGCCCACTCCATCCATCGTTCGTGTTCAAGTTTTGCGAGTTGTTCTAGGAGTTGTTTTTCCTCTCTCTTGTCTTTATCATTACGATTTATACACATACCCTTTATCTTTTGCGAGCTGAATAAATTCTTTCTTTGAAGTTTTTACATTGATTTCATCTAGGTAGAATTTTCCGCTCCCGATAAGCCAAAAAAGTTTATCAACCTCATAAGGGAGTTTCTGAATTGATTTTGAAAAAGATATAACATCTCTAAAAACTTGAAAATCATTCCTTGTATCTGAAATTCCAAGCCCAACGAAAATATCTATAATATGTACATCTGGTTTTACAAATTCCGGATACCCATTCTCTTTTAAAAAATCGCAAGAGAGTGCGAATTGATACCCGAATATTTCTTCTTTTAATAAGAGAGGTAATGCAATTCTTGTATCTTCGTTGTAGTAAAATACCTCAACGAAAGTATTAAATTTTTCTATATCTTCAAAGCGTGATACAAAAGAGGCGATAGAGATAATAGATTTTGTGAATTGAACCCAGTAATTATGAGGGTTATCCTTCATCATCCTTCCGGGTGGGGTATAGGTACTCTGCTTGATTGTATTAAAGAGTTCTCCCCACGAACGATAGCTTTCTGCTACTTTTTTACAATCCCAATCGTAGAGAAGGGGTGAGAGCTTATTGATATTTCCTATACTGTTTGGCATTCCCTGTCTATTCTGAGAATGGAATACCATCCTTTTAAATAGATCATTTAAATTTTTCACTTCTCGTCCTTTCCATGCTCTTAAATGCTTTTCCAGTATCTCCTCTGTTATTTCTTCATAAGCAAGAAGATAGTCTACTGCATATTGGTATATTTTTGCGTTTAAAGTAGGGTCAAGTTTTTTCATAGATAAAGTATATCATCTCCTTCATTTTTTCCCCTATTCCTCTATAATAGAGCTATGATTATAAGCTACTTCGGAAAGCAGTTTTTTAAGATACAACAGGGGGATAAGGTTATTGCACTCAACCCACTTTCAAAAGAGAATTCTCTCAAAAAGAAGCCGGCACGCTTTGGGTCTGATCTCGCACTCGTGAGCGTTTTTCATCCTGATTTCAATGGGGTTGAGATGGTAAGTTACAATAACAAGGAACCATTCGTAATTTCTGGTCCTGGAATTTATGAGGTAGATGGAATTACCATTTACGGATATGGGCAACCGACGCACATCAATGGGGAGCTCTACATTAATACAGTTTACTTCTTCGAATTTGAAGGGATTCACTTTCTTTTCGCGGGTGCGTTAGAGAGTGAAGATATTTCACAAGAAGCGAGAGAACATACAGAATCTGTTCATATTCTATTTGTTCCCATTGGTGGCGGAGAGGTGCTCACGCCGGTGCAGGCGGCGAAGTTCGTGAAAGATTTCACTCCAAACGTGATTATTCCTATGGATTATGGAAAAGATCGTGACCCAGCCTCCCTCGATGCCTTCCTCAAAGAGCTTGGGGGAGAGCGAGAGAAGAATTTTCTTGATAAGTTTGTATTTAAGAAGAGTGAGATAGAAGCGAAAACAGACGCGCTTATTCTTCTTAATGAA
>JALVPH010000051.1 GCA_027031875.1 Candidatus Parcubacteria bacterium
ATCTAAGGTCTTGTAATAAGAATCGTTACGATTTCAAAAAATCTCTATACCCATCTCTCGTGAGAGTATTGGATTCTCTCGTCTCTAAATTTCTCAATTCAAGTTCATCTTCGCTCTTTACGAGGAGAAGCTTTGAAAATCCAAGTTTCTCTGCACGCTCAAAATGTTTCTTTGCCTTTCGGATTGAGAATTCCGGATAGAATGTTACGTCATGTTTTGTATTCTCTTGTAAGATTGAGAGCATTATAGGGAAGAGGGATTCCTCTTCTGCGCAGATATATACTTTCTCTTTTTCTTCCTTGCTATATGCATCATTACCACTCCATTCAATCGCGCGTTCTACACCAATTGCCATCCCTATAGACGGGACAGATTCGTGGTATCCGAGAATTTCTGCAAGTCCGTCATAGCGCCCCCCGCCTCCAAATGCGATATCTGTTTCTCCGTCATCAAGTTTGTATTCGAACACGGTGTGTTCGTAGTAATCGATTCCTCGCACGAGTCGTGGGTTGATACGATAGGGGATAGAGAGCGTATCGAGCATCCTTATCACCTCATTAAAGTAACGCTTTGACTCTTCAGAGAAGTAATCTTCAAGCTTTGGTGCATGCTCGTTTACTTCTTTTGTCTGCTCGTCTTTTGAGTCGAGGACTCTTAACGGATTTGTTATTGACCTCTCTCTATCTTCTTTTGGAAGCTTTTCCTTGTGCTCCTCATAGTAGCTACGAAGAACAGCAAGGTATGCTTCTCTCTCTTCTTGTGTTCCAAGTTCGTTTATCTCGACAATGATGTGAGGAATTCCCTTTTTGAGAATGTCGTAACCGAGCTGGATAACAAGTGCGTCGTACGCAGGATTCTTTGCCCCCATCACCTCTACTCCAAATTGAGTAAACTGACGATAGCGTCCTTTCTGTGGTTTCTCGTGGCGGAAGTAAAATCCATCGTAGTAGAAGCGTTTTGGTTGTGTATCAGAAATCATTCCGTTCTCGATGTAGGAACGCATTACACTTGCGGTTCCTTCTGGGCGAAGCGTGAGATCATCTCCTCCTGCAGTTTTGAAGCGATACATTTCCTTACTCACGATGTCGGTTTCTTCTCCTACCCCTTTCATAAAGACTTCTGTGTGTTCAAATATTGGGGTTTCTATTCCAGAGAAGCCATACATTTCTGCTCTATTTTCCGCGAACGTGAGGAACGCTTTTCGCTGTTCGTAGGTTTTTCCTATGAGATCACGTGTTCCTTTTGGTTTTTGTAGTTTTTTGTTCATAGCTGGAATATAGCATACTCGCTATAAAAATCTTGTCTTTTTAGGAAAAACCCCATAATTATGAGGTATGGTATTGCAATTTCTTCTCTTCTTTCTTATAGGGTTTTTCATCTCCGTTCCTGTAGGACCGGTGGGTATTCTTGTGGTACGGAACGCGCTTCAGGATGGAGTAAAAAAAGGGGTTTTGGTGGGTGTTGGTGCGAGTATTTCTGATACGTTCTATGCGTCACTCCTTCTTCTTAATATTTCTCCCGTTCTCTATTTCCTCCGTAGGTATGAAATTATACTCACTTTTTTGGGAATTCTTATTCTCTTCTCCCTCGCTTTTAAGAGTTTCTCTTTTCGGCATGAGAAGCATCGCGGATTTTCTTCTATGGCAGATGGGTTTTCCTCGTTTTTTGTAAATATTTCAAACCCTGCAGTCCTCTTTTCCTTTTCTTATCTCTTTCTCCTTTTACGCGTTGATCAATTTGTTTTTTCTCACAACAGGGCAATTTTGTTCTCTCTTGTTGCACTCTTCCTTGGTTCTCTCTCTTGGTGGTTCGTACTCTCTTCTCTCGTTCGTTCATTTCAGAAGAGAGTGAAGAGAGATGTGATGGTAATAATGTATCAGTTTTCTGGAGTACTCCTCCTCATCTTTGCGATTTTTATGAGTTTTTACTTTATATGGCGTTTCTTTGTAGTACCTCTACTGTAGCTACAAAAAGACTTCTCACGAAGTCTTTTCTCCTGGATGGAGGCCAAAATCTTGGATAGGGAAGAGGCGAATGAGTGGGGTTCCTACAATGAGACCACGCTTGAGTACACCCCATACACGGGAATCGGAGCTGTTGTTTCGATTATCTCCCATTACGAAGTATTCATCATCGCCGAGCTTCCACTCCCCAAATGATGTGAAGGGTTCTCGAATGTAAGGTTCTTTGAGGTGAATTGTTTTACCCTCTTTTGTAGTAATGGTCACCTCCCCATTCTGGATACTTACTGTCTCTCCTGGGAGCCCTATTACGCGCTTAATGAGGAAGCGATGGTGATTCGAGGGAAGTCGGAACACCACAACTTCTCCTCGTTGAGGATTCCTCTTTCGGTATACGAGTTCGTTGACGATAAGGTAATCACCATTGTGGAAGTTTGGGAGCATTGATTGACCGCTCACAATGAACGGCTGGGCGACGAACATTCGTATTGGGATGATGACGATAAGGACGGTAATAGTGAACTTTATGATATCCCAGATGTCTTTAAGGATGGAGTTTTTCTTCTCTTTCATACTCGCTATGCTAGCATAGGAGGGATTTATGAAAAGATTTTCTATTGGGAAAATAGTAATATTTCTCTCCTTAATACTTCTCTTCCTTACTGTCATTCTCACTTTTATCTCGAAGCTAGAGAAAGGAGATGAGGTTAATAGTTGGCACATGATTTCGCTTACCCATAACGGAAATACAATTCCTTTTGAGGTGGTTTTTGCGAGAGATGACAGCGCGAGACGAAAGGGACTTTCCATCTTTTCTTCATTGAAGAAAAGACACGGTATGCTCTTTCTCTTTCCAGATGAGGGAATTCATTCATTTTGGATGAAAGATATGCAGTTTCCTATTGATATTTTATGGTTTAACTCGAATGGTGAGCTTTGCGATATAAAGGAGCGAGCAAAACCAGAGGAGTATCCTGCAGTGTATACACCGGAGTGTCGTTCTCGCTATGTGCTCGAAATTCCAGCGGGAGAGGGGAAAAAGTATCAACTTAGAAAAGGGGATACAATAGATCTCTCTCGTATTCCTGGTGATGTTTTGTCTGCTGAGTAACTAGAGGGCGAGAAAAAGAGAGAAAGGAATACCCTTCTCTCTTTTTCTCGCCCTCTGTATCTATAAGCCGGATTCTGTACCTCTCTCTTCGTGAAGAGAGAGGTGATAACCATTCATCTTGAAGCTATGTCGCCATAGCTTTCTTTGCGGCACTCCTGACACCACTTCTGCTTTTTAACTTAATCATTCCAATATGATTTACATTGTTCACCTTTCATCAAGGTGTTCCTTTTTGTTAAACTGCAGAAGTGGTGTCAGGTACGGCCTTGCACGCAGGTAGGAATTTAGCCGTTTCACCCTCCTCCTCACGGAGGAGACTCCACTCCGAAGAGTGGCCTCACGAGTTGCCTCGTGAAGCGTCTCTGCTCGCATCCCTAGGATTACTCCCGACAGGTATTACCTGCTACCCTTTTTGACCCTTACGAAGAGGGAAAACGTGTCCGGACTTTCCTCACTGTAGCGCGGTTATCCGATACAGAGGGCAGTATTCTTATAGCATTTCTCTATATTCTTGTCTAGGTTACTACAACCTTATGCAAATAAGCAAACACCATACTTGTCTTCTGGATTCCCGTTGGAGCTTGTGCCCGCGTAGGTGGGTACAGGAATGATACCTACCCTGTCATCCCGCATTCTCTCCTCACTTGTCATCCCACACTTGATGCGGGATCCAGTTAAAAACTGCTTC
>JALVPH010000052.1 GCA_027031875.1 Candidatus Parcubacteria bacterium
AAGGTCTGCTGTCTTACTTACTGACTGTGTTTCCTTGTACGTCTTTATGATTTCTTTTGGTTCCACCCTCATATGTGATGTATATCTCTTTTACGAGAAAGTGTCACATATGTGGTGAAGTATTAAGGAGGGTGTGGAATTAGCCTTGGATTCTGAACCTGCCTGCCGGCAGGTAGGTCAAGTTTAGAATGATAGGAAAAATGTAAAGTATTTTTCTTGTGACAGGGGGGAATCCAGGGAATAGTCACGTTGTTTTCTTACCTACACAATGTGGTACTACTCCTGGACCCCGGATCGAGTCCGGGGTGACAAAAGAAACTGCAAAGCAGTTTCTTTTGGAAGGCGGGCGAGTGCATAGACTACGCACCGCCCGCTTTATAAACCTCTAATCAATTCGAAAGTAAAAACTTATTTTCGCCTCTTATCCATACGAACTTACTCGCTATTCCTTTTCCACGCTTCCCACACATTCTCAAAGAGGGAGGCAATTGTGAGAGGTCCAATTCCTCCCGGAACCGGAGTATAGAATGAGGTTTTTTCATACGCATCTGGGTGGAGGTCCCCTACGACACTCCCACCCGACTCACTCGTGCCTGCATCAATAACCACAACACCTTCTTTAATCTCTTCCCCTTTCAAAATTCCAGGGATACCGATACCGCTCACAATAATATCCGCACCTTTCAAGAAGGTACGTTTCTCCTCATCGTTTGTCGTAGAACGAATAACAGAAAAAGGGATTCCCTCTCGTTCTAGGTAGAGCGAAAAAGGTTTTCCCACGAGCTTCCCATACCCATAGAGCACAATGCTCTTTCCCTTCAATGAAATACCTTTCGCTTTAAGTGCATGGAGAATTGCTTTCGTAACAGGTGGAAAGAACCCCTTTCCTTCAACAAAACGCGAGAGTGCTTCTTGAGAGAGTACATCAACATCCTTCTCTGATGGAATCTGCGAGAGGACAAAATCTGTATCAATATGTTGCGGAAGTGGAAGCTGCACAATCAGTGCGTCGCTCCTCTCTCCAATGCTCCCTATCTGAGAAATGAATTCCTCTTGTGATAGAGAAGACGAGAAACGGAAAAGAATGGGAGTAATCCCCACTTTCTCTCCAAAACGCATTTTATAGCGAACAAAGTTCTCCGTTACTGGATCCTCTCCCACCATAATGAGCGAAAAGAGAACGTGAACATCGTTCTCTCTCGCCTTGTTAGTGAGCTCCTCTTGAATCCTTCTTGCAATCGCTCTTCCATCAATTCTTTTTCCATTACTCTCCATATGCTTATCCTCGCGAGTGATACCATTCCAAGTAGCCATCAACAATTTTTTTCACGACGGTATCTAAGTCGTTTTCGGGAAGTCCTGTGTTTATTACGAGATCAAAATGAGAGTGATCTGTATGATTCAATCCGTAGAGCTTCTTATAGCGTTTTACATCGCTCTCATGACGTTCAATCATTTCTCGCTTCATCTCATCGACCGATCTTGCGCGCTCTGATTTTCGTCGTGAAGAATTCGTTTGGAGATCCCTAAACATACGCTCTGCGGCAATTTCAGGATCAATCTCAAGGTACACTTTGAACGAATCAGGAATCCAATGAAATGCGAGACGGGAATCAATAACGAGCCCTTCTTCATCACCTTTCGACTTGAGTAGATTATCAATCTGGTGATCGATACTTGGATCTGCCTCTGCTGCGAGCATAAGTTCCTTTATTGTCATTCCTCGCTCATTTGCCACTTCGCGAAGAAAGTCTCCGGAGGAAAAGTGCTTCCATCCGAACACCTGTGCAACGCGTTTTGCAGCACTACTCTTTCCGCTCCCAAGTTTTCCCGCAATTGTGATGATTTTCTTTTTTCCCATAGGAGAATGATAGCACAAATGAAAAAAGAGGGGGGCGAGGCGATTTCATCGCCTCGCCCCCTCCTCTCTACTCTACAACCCGCTCACCCCTCTCACTGGAAGGAAAGAGATCGACAATTCTCAAACGTAATTCGTGCCGCCCCCGAAAAACAGAATACTCAATTTGAGCAAGGAGATCGTAGAGCTCCCCTTTCCGAATTTCAGGGAATGAAGCTCTCGTATGGAAGAAGGCAATCCCCCGAACCTTCTTCCCAAAACGATCACGAAACGAAAGCTCAAAGTGGTTCTTCTCCTTTCCAAACTCTCCTGCGTAATCAATAGCCACATTTCTCACAAGAAAGAGTGGTTTCTCATTCCCAACTCCGAAAGGAGCGAGCTGTCTCACCTGTTCGTATAACCCTTGCTGTATTGCCTCCGCCTCTAACTCCATATCGAGAGGAATAATGACCTCTTCCTCGCTGTGTGAGTGGTTCCACTCCTCAACGAGGCGGCGAATTTCCTTCTCAAAATCCGGGAGATCCTCTCTCGCGCAGGAGAATCCCCCCGCCTCACGGTGTCCACCAAACTCACACGACTCGGGGAACCTCCCTTGCTCCATAAAGTAGGTGAGTGGAATTGTTGATGAACGAACTGACCCTTTCACTCGCTCACCATCGCCGCCCCACACAAAAGTGGGCAGTGAGAAGTAGTGGACGAGCTTTGAGGCAATGAGCCCAAGAACTCCTGGAGACCAGTGGTTACTCCCTACGAAGAGTACACTCTCTCCCTCTCTCACCATCCCAAGAGCTTCCCTCTCAAAGGCCTTCACCTGTGCCTTTCGTTCTTCGTTGAGCGCATTCAGCCACTCTACATAGGTTTGTACTTCATCTCCCGCCTGCTCCTGAAACACGCGTAACGCATCATTTGCGTGAGTCATCCGCGAGGCAGCATTAATACGCGGAGTGATTCCAAAGGTTACATCCTCTTCAGTGAGATAGTGGGGATGAATTCCTGCATCGAGAAGGAGGAGCTTAAGTCCCTCACGTTTTCCACGCCTCGCGAGAATTTCTCTTATTACACGAAGTCCAAAATGAGCGAGCACGCGATTTTCCCCTTTGAGAGGAACCATATCGGAGAGCGTAGCAATCCCCACCATATCGAGAAGCCACTTCTCCCATCCCTCATTCACAGAGAATTCTTCTCGATACTGCTGAAGAAAGGCTTGAATGAACTTAAAAACCACCCCCGTTCCACAGAGTTCCCTGAACGGATATTCTTCGTCTTCTCGTTTTGGATCGAGAACTGCAAACGCAGGAGGGAGTTTATCTTTACCGTTCTCTCTCTCGGGAAGATGGTGGTCGGTGATAATACAATCCACATTATGTGTACGACACACTTCCACCGCCTCAAATGCACGAATTCCTACATCGATACTCACGACAAGCTTCCCTCCCTCTTCAAGAAAGCGCTCAATAACTTCTGGGTGCATTCCATACCCTTCATTGTGTCGGTGAGGAATGTAAATTTCATAGTTCCTATGTCCTAGTTTCTCCAAAAACTCTGAAAGAATCACCGCTCCTGGAATCCCATCTGCATCATAATCGGAATAGATGAGAATGCGCTCGTTTGAGTTGAGTGCTTCTCTCATACGTTCTACCGCACGTTCCATATCACGCATACGAAACGGATTGTGGAGATCCTCCCAATGAGGAGTGAGAAAATGCTCCGCGCTTTCGATGTCTCCTATCCCTCGATTCACGAGGAGTTGTGCAATAGGATAGTCATACGCATCTATGAGCGGATGATTCCCTTCTATCTTTTTGTGGATGCGATAGCGCTTCTGCATATACAAGAGGGGAGTATAACAAG
>JALVPH010000053.1 GCA_027031875.1 Candidatus Parcubacteria bacterium
ACGTATGCTTGTCGCCCTGCTTTAAGTTCGTCACGAATACGCTCGTACACCTTCTCGCGAGCTTCTTCACTCGGAGGAATAAGTTCTGTAATGACTGGCTTTCTTCCACTTGGCATTGATTCAATTACAGAAATATCAAGGTCTCCATAAATGGTGAGTGCGAGTGTACGAGGAATTGGCGTTGCGGTCATTGAGAGGTAGTGGGGGATTCGCTCACCTTTCTTTCCGAGTTTCATTCGCTGTCGTGTTCCAAAACGATGTTGCTCGTCAATGATGGTGAGAGCGAGGTGTTGAAATTCGACTGATTTTTGAATGAGTGCATGCGTTCCTATGAGGATATGAATCTCTCCTGATTTTACCCACGAGAGGAGCTGTCTTCGCGAGATACTCGTCCAGGTATCTGGCGTAGTCTTGGAGGGAAACTTCTTTGCCCCTTTTCCTGTAACAAGTCCTATTTGCACCCCTGTTCCTTGAAAGTACTGGATGAAGTTTTCAAAGAGCTGTGTTGCGAGTACTTCCGTTGGAGCCATGTAGGCAACTTGGAGTCGTCCAAAATTCTGCTCTCGTCCGCTTTTCGTCTGGGGGCGATTTTGCACGACCGCGTGAGATACAACAGCAGCAACGAAGGTTTTTCCCGATCCCACATCTCCCTCCACGAGACGCATCATTGGGTGAGCTTGTTCCATATCGTGAAGGATTGTTTCAATTGCATTTTGCTGATCCTCTGTAGGAGTGAAAGGGAAGCGGTTGATGAATGCTTCTTCTTTTTTTCTATCTCTCTTAATCCTATAGGAGGGGAGCTTTTCTGAATACTTCCTTCTCTGTTGGTTTCTCAACTGAATGTAGAAAATTTCCTCAAACGAGAATCGCTTTCGTGCCGCATCTGCATCCGCTTTACTGCGAGGAAAGTGTATCCATACGAGCGCGGTTTTGAGAGAGGGGAGGTGGTAGCGCTCACGAATGTATTCCGGAAGCGGGTCTTCAATTGACTGAAAGGCATCTGATTGAACAATTTTAAGAATTTTTCGTAAGATCCACTTACTCGTAATACCTCTTGTCTCCCTATAAACAGGGTAGCCGAATTGCTCTTTTTCCTTTTCTGAAAAGAGACTCTCTCCTGCATCAATGGGGAGCTCTCTCACTTTTTCCGTCTCAGGATTAATCATCGTCTTTCCTTTCTCGGTATTCACTTTTCCGGTGAGACGAATGAGCGTGTCTTTTTGGAGAATTTTTGAGAGGAATGCTTGATGAAACCAGAGAATTTTCATTCTATCCCCATTCCTATCCTCAATGATTGCTTCGGTGTGAGGGATTTTCGTTCGGTAGGTTTTCTTTGCTTGGAGAGAGATAATTTTTCCGTATATGGTAACTTCCTCGTTTTCTGTAATGTCGCGAATATCCCTCACTTTTGTGATGTGACTATAACGAACAGGGAAGGTAAAGAGAAGATCGCGAAGCGTCTCTATCTTGAGTCTCCTTAACGCTTTCTCGTGTGTCTTTGAAATTTTGAATACCTCATTGAGTTTTTGATTGAGGTCTGTGATTTTTTTCATAGAACTTTCTCTATGGTAGCAGAATTTTCGTTCTCTTCCATTGTTGCGCACCCCCTCCATTTATCCACTCTTTATCCACAGGTAAAATTTGATGGAATTTTTTCTTGAGTTACAGTAGAAACACCTAGAACAGGATCCCCCTCTTGTTCTAGGTATGAGTGTCCTCTTGGACATTCATCTTAGAAAAGGCGAACTTATCCTAATGGATTTGTTCGCCTTTTCTTTTTTCACTTACTTGCAAAAAAAAGCATAATAAGATACTCTTTTGGGAGTATGAATGTAACAAAAATGGAAGAGTACTATAAGCATATACTAGGTGAGTTTAAGGATAAGGAAGCGAAGAGCTTTCCTTTTGTGACACTCTACATTAACCTGAGAAAGACCCCGGGAAATTACGACAAAGCGAGAATTTTTGTGAAGGATTTCTTCAAGAAGTTAAAAGAAGGAGAAATCTCATTCGATGGAGTTTATGGAGTAGAGGATAGAAAGATTGTTCGACGACTTCTTGAATATGAAAATGAGATCCTCTCTTGGCTTGAGGCAAACTATCGGGAAAGTAAGAATGGAGTAATGTTCCTCTTTGGGGGAGATGAAGATTCGTTTGAGGTACTTGAATTTTCGTCTCCAACACCCTCCATCTACTTTGTTGGAAATAAACCAGCACTTAGCATTCTTGCTTACCAGATCGAGAATTTAGAGCCAAGTCTTGTATTTCTCGTGGATAGTAGGGAAACACGAACACTCATCTCTGTTCTCGAAGATGTTGAGGAAGTGTTTGATGTTAAGGACGAGCATTGGCCACTCATTGAGGCGAAGGCGCGAATGGATACAGAAGACAAGGATATCCTCCACGGGGTTTACTCACGCTACGTTTCAGATATTGCGGAGAAAATCAAGGGAATACAGGATAAACTCCATTTTGCGAAAATTCTCATTTACGCTCCGGAAAAACTCGCGTCGCTCTTTCGGGAGAAGCTCGCGGGGAAGAAGAACATCTTCGTGTTTACAAAGAATCTTCTCAAAGCAAATAAGAACCACATTAAAGACACCGTCGTGAGAGACGTTGCAGAAATTGAGAGGAAGCAAGATGAGGAAGAATTGAAGGAACTCCTCTCTCAGATAGGAGAAGCGGATTATAAACGTGGTGTTGCAGGAATCGACGCGGTTCTTGAACACCTCAATGCGGGCGCGGTTCAGAAGCTCTTTATCGATGAGGATTTTGCTTTTCCGTCAATATACAAGAACGAGGAGACAGGGCTCCTCAACCTTATGAACGATGATGGAGGAAAAGAGGTTCTCGATATTGTAAACGAAATTGTCCTCGCAACTATTCGACAGAAGGGGTCAGTCAATTTCGTTTCTGGAAATGATGAATTTTCGAAGATGGGGATTGCTGCACTCGTTCGGTTTAAGGTAGGAGAATAAGTAAACAAAAACCGGCGCAAAGTCGGTTTTTGTGTTTAATGTCTCCTATATCTCCTCCTTCCTCTTCCTGCACCTCTTAGGTGAAGATCGTCTTTAAGTAACTAATCAGTGACTTGCATAAGAAAAAATTTGTGTGTAAATAACGCTCTTAGATTTAACAACTAATAGTATTAAGGGCGGGACTTGGCGCCCCCCCCTCACCATTTATCACTAAAATAGATTGATACGAAATTATTCGAATATGGCAATTTTTACATAGTGTGGATGTGTATGTAAAAATGGTGAGGGACGCAATGCCCCGACGCTCGAATGTTTTCTCACTTCGCTCAAAAACATATACTCGCTCTTTTCAAGTTCCAACGAAAAAGTGCGCAGGCACTTTTTCTCCCTGCGCACTGCGCTTCGCTTGTGCCCAGGGCGGGACTTGAACCCGCACGCACGAAGTGCCACGGCCCTCAACCGTGTGTGTATACCAATTCCACCACCTGGGCATATTCATTTGAACAACAACAATCATACACAAACTCTCTATTTGTGCAACTTTTCTTTCCCAGAAAAATGAAGTAAACTTTTAGCGTATGTTTCGTTTTTTACGCATTATTCAAGCATACTTTCTTATTAAAAAAGGGAAGAAGGGGAGAGAGGAGCTTACGCGTGACCTCTCGTTTGGTCCAATCGAAGATATCTTTTTTGTAAGTTTCTTTGTTCTTGGTCTTCTCATTGGGGGACTCTTCTACCTCTCTTATGTTAAGGAGAGTAGCATTGCGCTCTTTTTCGCGGTACTCCTTATTCTCGCAATCCTCATTGATGTGTGGATCTACGTGGCGATAAAACGCCTCGTTACTCGCGCTACAAAGAATGTAGTAGATTTCACTGAAAATCGCACACGAAAACTTTTTTCAAGGTTTTCTAAAGTGATTGATGTGGATGAGATAAAGGGAAAAACTTCTTCTCATTCTCGAAGAAAACATAAGTAGGTATGTGTGGTGAGAGAAAGGGAGATGAGAGTATCCTCTATGTTGTTGCAACACCTATTGGTAATCTCGAAGATATCACGCTTCGCGCACTTCGTGTACTTGGGGAGGTGGATGCAATTCTCTGTGAAGATACTCGTGTAACCGGAAAGCTTCTTGCGCATTTTGATATTAAGAAACCGCTCATCTCTTATCATGCTCGCTCCTCACAGCATAGAGAAGAGGAAATTATCCAAGCATTAGGAGAAGGGAAGTGCTATGCGCTCGTCTCTGACGCAGGAACCCCTGCCATCTCCGATCCTGGATCAAAACTCATCGATGCGGTATATCGCTCTAAGAAAGAAATACGCGTTGTTCCTGTTCCTGGCCCAAGCGCAGTGATAAGCGCACTTTCTGTGTCTGGTTTCTTTGGGAACCAGTTCACTTTCTACGGATTCTTTCCTCAAAAGAAAGGGAGGAAAAAATTACTTGAGGAGATATTTAGCTCTTCTCGTATTGCAGTATTCTATGAGTCTCCACACAGAATACTCAAACTCTTTGAGATGATTCAAAATGAGTTTCCAAACTACTACCAGAGCGCAAATATGTTTATTGGGAGAGAGCTCACAAAGATGTATGAAGAGCTAGTAAGAGGAACAATTTCAGATGTGCATACTCACTTCCTTACTCGCGATAGAAATATTCGCGGAGAGTTCGTTATCATCATTTATCCACATTCGTAACCTTCTCATTTTTACCATATCACGGTATGATAACGCCTATGAAAAAGAAACAGTTACATACATGTATTTCCGTTATTCTCATATCAGCATTTTTTCTCATCATCTTTCCGTTTCTTGGAATGACGGAATTTCTTGAAAATCTCTATGTGCTCATATTTGCATTCTTCATTGGAATGAGTGCTTTTCGTATGAGAGCAATTCTCAAAGGGAAGGCGAGTGATCAGGGTATTAACTCCATAATCACTAATTTTTTCCGTTCCCTCTCGGATCAGGGAAATGAAATACCTCACGCGCACAAAGAGAAGAAGAGAAAGCTTCACGCAATGAGAAAGAAGTTCTTTAAGAAGCAGGAAATTGATGTGCAGGAAAATGAGCTTCACGAAGAAGCATAGCTACTGTTCTTATGGAGTACCATCGTGAAAAAAAAGAGAGTAAGGTTAGAAAGTACCTGCTCGTGCCATCCCTCTTTTTCCTCTTTGGTTTTCTCGTTGCTGCGACGAATGGCACTACGCTAAGGAAAGGTGAGAAGAATTCTTCACCAGTTGATAGTGCTTTCTATAAGGAGGTAGAGCAAAAGCTTCGCGCTCTCTACCCATTTAAGGAACCGAGTGAGGAAGAGAAAATCTATGAGAGTTTGAGAGGGCTCACAAACGCCTATGATGATGACTACACCACGTTTTTTCCTCCCACGAATTCGAAGCTGTTTAGTCAGGATATCAATGGGAGTTTTAGTGGAATTGGTGCGGAAATTTCAGTAAGAGACGGCTTTCTCTTTATAGAGGGTGTATTGAAAGGATCTCCGGCAGAACAGGCAGGCGTGGAAGCAGGAGATGTAATTCTCAAAATAAATGGAGAAGATCTTGCGGATAAAACGTTTATGGACGCATTGAAAGAGATTCGTGGAGAGGTTGGAACGAAAGTAAAACTTACACTTTTCAGTTCAAAGACTGAAAAAACGAGAGAGGTAACGGTTACACGGGATGTGGTTGAAATACCTACGCTCGAGACAGAGAGCCATTCGAATACCTTTGTTATCCACCTATGGAATTTCAATGAGAAATCACTTCCCCTCTTTAAGAAAGCACTCGAAGAATTCGCACAATCAGGGAAGGAGAATCTCCTCATTGATTTACGAGGAAACCCTGGAGGATTCTTGGATTCTGCAATCGATATGCTCTCCTATTTTGTAGAGCAGGGGAAAGTGCTCGTTCAAGAAGATTTTGGAGATAATAAGGACAAGTACTCAGCAGAAGAGAGACAGGTGAGGAGTAAAGGCTACGAGTTTCCCTCACAACATCGACCAAAGCATATTGGGGTTGTCATTGACTCTGGATCTGCTTCTGCATCAGAAATTTTTGCCGGAGCACTTCAGGATTACGGAAAAGCACTTATCCTCGGAGAGAAGAGTTTTGGGAAAGGGTCGGTTCAGGAATACATTCCATTTGAGAATGGATCTTCATTAAAAGTCACCATTGCTCGCTGGCTCACCCCAAACGGAAGACAGATATCAAAGAAAGGAATTGAACCAGATATTAAGATAGAGAATGTGAGTAAATTAGAGACAGAAGAGCTCGTGAAAAAGTTTGAAGAAGCTATTTCACAAAAGAGTTAAGTTACAGCTTAACTCTTTTTGTTTTTTATGGCAGATAAAAAGCACGGCGTTGCCGTGCAAAATCTTTATTGTCTTTTTTTCCGTTCAATCTTGATTTTTTTAATTATAACAGCTTTAACACTTTTGATTGTTTTTATATCAACAATCCTCCATAGCGGAGTCCCGTGCAGTTGTTGTACCAAAATAGTGTCACCGGCTTCGTATACATCAAACCTTTGTTGTGAATAAAGGTTAATTGCAGCTACAGTTCCTTGACTCAAAACCTTGACCTTTAGTTTTAGTACCCCTACCGGTGGTTCCGACTTTGTATCGCACGAGGCGAAAAGAAGAACGGAAAAAATAATAACGAATAATAATACAGCTTTTTTCATAATATTTAGTTTTTAAGTTCGCATATAAGTTAGCAAAGAGAGAGTTGTCAATAGTTGATAGTGACTTATCCACAGGTGCCATTCCCACGAAAGCCTGCCTACCGTAGGTAGGGTGGGAATCCAGAATATCACCATCTATCTTTAATCTGGATTTCCGCATCAAGTATGGAATGACAGGCGGGGCGTGCATTCGCACGCCCCGCCTTCAAAAAGAATTGTTTTGCAATTCTTTCTGTCATCCCCGACTCCGATCGTGGATCCAGGAGTGGTATACCACTTTATGTAGGTAACAGATATCGTACTTTCCCTCTGGATTCCCGTTGGAGCTTGTGCCCGCGTAGGCGGGTACGGGAATGACAAATGATGGAAAGGTACGGGAATGACAAGTAGTGTGGGAAAAGTAATAGGAACGGCAAGTGAGGAAATGGTGCGGGAATGATATATGCATGCGTAGACTCTATCTGGAATCAATAGTGTCACCACGTGCTTTTTGATTTTATGCTATACTGCTCATGTATGAAGGTAATACTAAAAAAATTCGTAAAAGGAATTGGAAGACAAGGGGAAATCGTAGAAGTCTCCGATGGGTACGCACGAAACGCACTCTTCCCAAAGAAGCTTGCCGTTCCTGCGACAAAATCCGCGATCAGTAGCTATGAGACAAAAAAGAAATCAGAGGAGATGAAGAAAAAGAAGGAGCAAGAAGAAATACTTACACTCCTCTATGAGCTCGATGGGGAAGTAGTAGAGCTTAAGGGAAAGGCAAACGAGAAAGGAAAACTCTATACGAGCATCCATATGAAAGATATCAAAAAAGCATTAGAACAAAAGAAAGGGAAGAGTATAAACGACAAACTTTTCCATTCTGATGTAACAATTAAAGAGCTTGGAGAATATGAAATACCACTCGAGGCCTTTGGAGAAAAAGGGAGGCTTACCGTTCAAATTATTGCCGAATAAGAAAAACCGCTTACAACAGAGCGGTTTTTCTTATATAAGTTTTAATACTCCGGAATAGAGAAGCACCATCGAGATAGAAACGAGAATTCCAATAACGACCATTGCTCTATGTGCTCTTCGTCTTCCTCTTTTTGTAAATAGATTCATAGTTCCTTTTCCGTTAGAATTACGATATAATGACTTATTATACCTATGAGGCGGACAAAAACAAGTAGCATCCTTAAATCATTCGAACGAGTTATTTCGTCTCCTTTTGTTATTACTCTCCTTTTTTTGCTTGCAGTCCTTCTCCTCTACCGTTCATTCCCACTCTGGAAAACAGAACGGATTGTAGCACAGAGAGTACAGGAGCGAGAGAAGCGCTATCAAGAGTTACAGCAACGAAACGAGGAGCTTGACGATTTACTAAAACTTTTGTCAAGTGATGAGGGGAAGAGACAGGTGCTTAAACGTTACTATGGACTTGGTGAAGATGGTGAACGGATTATCTTTCTTACTGCTGATGATAAGGGAAGGGGAGAGCGCTGATGCTTCTCTTTTCTTTTTTAAAAAAGCTAGGTAAAATAGGAGCGTATGAGAAACACAAGAGAAAAAGGATCAATACTACGTTTTCTTCTCATCCTCGTTATCGCATTTTTCATCGCATCCTACTACTTTGATTTTTCGTTGAGGGATGTGATGGAATCTCCTCGCGTGCGGGAGAATATTGCATACGTGAAGGAGAATGCAAAACCGCTCTACGAGAAGTATTTAAAAGATACTATTAAGGAAAAAGGGAATGAGGCGTTCGAGTTTATACGAGGTTACCTCTGGGCTGCGTTTACAGGAGGGTTGAGCGACTTAAAAAACCATCGTCCAACAGTATTTGAACAGAACGCACCACGTCTTGATCTTGGAGAAGAAGATGACGAAGAAGCAACTGCTTCAGACGACCTCAGTCAGGAAGGAGAAGAGCCCTCTGATTCTGAGTAAGTTTTTAGTATGTCTTCAAATGAACAAATACACATAACAGAAGTGAAGTTTATAAAAGGAGTCGTCTCGGAAGAGGCGATTCTTTACGATGGAATTCCGCAAGTTGCATTCATAGGGCGTTCCAATGTCGGAAAATCTACACTTATGAATGTGCTGATGGAGCGAAAGGGGATGGTAAAAACGGGGCGAACACCAGGGAAGACGAAGGAGATTAACTTCTTTCTCGTTCAGTGGAAAGGAGAAAGTGGGATACAGGAAGCGTATTTTGTTGATCTTCCGGGCTACGGCTACGCACGCGTTTCAAAAGGAATGCGCGAGGCGCTTCAACAGCGGATCTCGTGGTATCTCACACATCCAGTGAGCGATCTCACGCTCGTCGTTCTTATTATTGATGCGCGACGAGGACTTGGCGAGGAAGATAGAGCAATCATTGAGACACTTCGTGAGAGAGGAAAGGAAGTATTCCTCGTAGTAAACAAGATAGATAAGCTTAACCAGAAAGAGCTCTATCAAATGAAAAAGACACTCAAGGAGGATACGCTCATTGCAGATATTCCTCGTTACTTCATTTCAGCGGTAAAGAAAAAGCATACACATCTCTTACAGAGAGATATTTTCACAAAGATGAGTAATGTATCATAAGTGTTTCAAAAAAACGCCTCACAAGGGCGTTTTTTATCGAAAAATGAATGTCATTCCGGACTTGATCCGGAATCTAGAGATAGTGACTGTGCCAGGTAACAACAGAATCCTATTACGAAACAAATACCTTATTGTTTATGCTCTCTTAGTAAGTATTGGTAGGGAAAGATTTGTTTGAAAAATAAGTCCGTTTTCCTTATTTAATGTCGTAAAAGGTATATTGTGCGACATTACATCTATTTTTCCCCACAACATTTTCCTCCTCTCTCCTTTCTAAAAAGCACTACTCCTCTCCCAAAAATGATAGTCATACATTTTTCCGCGGCGATTACTTTCTGTTCCGCGCTCGTGCCGAATGAGTACACGACTTCTAATTCCCTCGCAAACGCAGGATTCTCTCTATGAACGGAACTAGATACATTCGTTTCTTTACCTTATATCAAGTTAAAAAAGTAGGTGTAAACAAAACCCCTCGCTACCGAGAGGTTTTCTTTGTGATCCCACGGGGAGTCGAACCCCGGTTACCAGGATGAAAACCTGGCGTCCTGACCACTAGACGATGGGACCGTTCTTTAACTATTCTCAAGAACACAAAGGAGATTATCATATTTCCCTTCTTTTGCAAGATTTCCTTTGGGTGTTACACTCGCCCTATGAGACTTCTCTCTATTGAAACAAGTTGCGACGAGAGTGCCATTTCTCTCGTTGAGATAGATAAGGCACAAGATAATTTCTCTGTGCTTGCTGATATCACTATTTCTCAAATTGAGACACACATTCCTTACGGAGGTGTTTTCCCTGCTCTCGCAAAGCGCGAACACGCGAAAAACCTCCCTATTATCTTTCAAGAGATTGCGACGCGCTACTCAGAGGAAGCAATAACACTTGATGAAGAGAAAAGGCGTGCACTCGAAGAAATCCTTCAACGAGAAAAAGGGCTCGCTGAAACTCTCATTTCTCTATTTTCTGATGATAATTTTAAACTTCCTCACATCGATGCGATCGCAGTGACAAATGGTCCAGGTCTCTCCCCTGCTCTCTGGACAGGGGTAAATTTTGCGCGAGCGATTTCTCTCCTTACAGGAGCTCCTATTTACCCCACAAACCATATGGAGGGACACATTAGTTCAATCCTCCTCAAAGAGAACTACCTTAAGGAAGAACAAGCACTCTTCCCTCTCGATTCGTTTTCTTTCCCTATGCTCGCGCTCCTTATTTCGGGAGGACATACACAACTCGTTCTCGTCAAGGGAT
>JALVPH010000054.1 GCA_027031875.1 Candidatus Parcubacteria bacterium
ATCAAGTTCAGGATGACAGAAAGAATTACTTTGCAATTCTTTCTGAAGGCGGGGTGTGCGAATGCACACCCCGCCTGCCATTCCCGTATTCTCTCCTCACTAGTCATTCCCGTACCCGCCTACGCGAGCACAGGCTCCAACGGGAATCCAGTAGAGAAGCACACTGTCTGTTCTCTTAGTATAGTCGCTGATACCTTTGAATTAAGAAAGATATAGCTTCAAAAATTTGAACTGACTTTTTCACGATCGTGAAAAAGTCAGTTCAAGTGGTAGTAAGAAGTAAGAGCGTTAGTGAAATCGAAGTTTAACAAAACAGAATTGATGATAGGAAAAGGGGCGAGCGCTACGCGCTCGCCCCTTTTTATCTTTCCTCTATAGACTTACTTCGACAATTCTTCCTCAAAAAGTTCTGTTACCACCTTCGGGTTTGCAGATCCTTTTGTCTCTTTCATCGCCATTCCCACAAAGAACTTCATCAATGCTTCCTTCCCTGCGCGATAGTCCGCCACCTGCTGTGGATACTGCTCAATAATCCCCTTCACAAGCGTGCGGAGTGCTTCTGGGTCAGAATTCTGCACAAGACCAAGACGATTTGCAATCTCTTCAGGATCTCCTCCCTGCTTTACGAGTTCGAGGAGGATACGACTCACCGCAGAGGAGTTGAGTGTTCCATCCTCCTTCATTTTCATCAGTTTTGCGAATGCATCAGGAGTAAGATGCGTAAAAGGATCCGACACCTCTCCCTCATTTCTCACAATGCCCGGAAGATCAGTCGTAAGATAGTTCACCGCACTCTGCACCTCTTTCCCTTCGAGCTGAGAGAGAAGAGTATCAAAGAAATCTCCATACGCGCGATTCACTACAAAGAACTCTGCATCTTCATCCTTTAAGCCAAGCGTCTGTGAGTAGCGAGCTCTTCGCTCCCATGGAAGCTCTGGAAGACCCTCCCTCATCTCATCGAGATTGAAAATCTCGTGGAGGTAGAGCTTTGGAAGATCTGGCTCTGGGAAGTAACGGTAATCCTTCGCGTTCTCTTTTGAACGCTGTGAAATTGTCTTCTGCTCATTTTCATTCCATCCTCTCGTCTCCTGCACAATCGTTCCCCCTGATTCTAAGGTCTCAATCTGTCTCCTAATTTCATACTCTGTTGCCCTCCCCGCAGCGGAGATGGAACCAATGTTCTTCACCTCTACCTTCGTCCCAAACTCATCTGTCTTTGAAACGGATAGGTTTACCTCTACGCGCATCTGTCCCTTTTCTATGTTCGCATCACTCGCCCCAAGGTAGCGAAGGAGGAGTTGGAGCTCTCGCGCAAAACGCACAACATCTTCCGAACTATGAAGCACTGGTTTTGTTACCAACTCCATAAGAGGAGACCCCGCGCGATTGTAATCGACGAGACTATAACCATCAAAGTGCTTAAGTGTCCCTGTATCCTCCTCAAGGTGAATGCGTTCAAGTGCAAATCCTGCAATGTTTCCCCCTGAAACAATTGGATACTTATACTGAGAAATCTGATACCCTTTTGGAATATCTGGGTAGAAGTAGTTCTTTCGATCAAACTCAGTGAAGTTCGCAATATCTCCCCCAACCGCAAGCCCAATGCGGACCATATGCTCAACCGCTTTCCTATTAATCGTAGGAAGTGTTCCTGGATGAGCAAGATCAATAGGAGAGATATTCCAATTCGGTCGTGTCTCACCAGGATTGTTTAGCGAGCGAGAAAACATCTTCGTTTTCGTCTTGAGGTGCGCGTGAATCTCAAGCCCAATCGTCACTGTGTATCCTTTTTCTTTTGCGATATCCATACGCGCTATGGTAGCACGTTTAGGAGCTTTTTCCACACAGAGAAAAAATACGCAAGATTTTTCCTCTCTATTTTCTGTTACAATACAGGCATGAAAAAGCTTACTCATCTCCACGTACACTCTCACTACTCCCTCCTCCAGGGACTCCCGAAAATCCCTGAACTCGTTGCGCGAGCAAAAGAGCAAGGGCACGATGCGCTCGCACTTACCGACTACGGAACGATGTATGGAATAATTGAATTCTATAAGGAGGCAAAGAAACAAGGAATAAAACCGATTATCGGACTCGATGCCTATATGGCATTCCGAAAGATGGAGAATAAAGAGCATGGAATTGATACGAAACGCTACCCCTTTACGCTCCTTGTAAAAGACGAGAAAGGTTATCACAACCTCATCAAACTCGTCACACAATCTCACCTCAAGGGATTCTACTACCGCCCTCGTATGGACAAGGATCTCCTTCGTCAGTACTCAGAAGGGCTTATCTGCCTCTCGGGACCTGTATTTGGAGAAGTCGGACAAGCAGTCCTCACGAAGAACTTTGAGAAAGCAAAAAGAATTGTGCGAGAGTACCAAGATATCTTTGGAAAAGAGAACTACTTCATTGAAATTATGTTCAATGAACACATCGAGGGACTCCGCGAAATCAATGCTGACCTCGCTCGCCTCGCAGAGGAAACGGGAGCGGAGCTCGTCGCGACGCAGAACATCCACTACCTCGATCCAGAAGACCGCGAGGCCTTCGACACCCTCCTCGGAGTATCTCGAAGCGGAACGAAAGTCCGCCCCGGTTTTATGCAGGGGAAATTCCACTTCCCTCGCGATGAGGAGATGTGGGAGAAATTCAAGGATTACCCAGAGGCAGTTGAAAACACCAACAAAATTGCAGATCGCTGTAATGTAGAGATTGATATTGATTCATGGTACTTTCCTGAGTACCCGATTCCTGAAGGAAAAACCTACGATGAAGTGCTTCGCGAGCAAACCTATGCAGGGATTGCAAAGCGAGGAATGGAACGCACGAAAGAGCTTGAAGATCGTATAGAATACGAACTGGAAATTATCCGCTCAAAAGGATACTCCTCCTACTTCCTTATCATGTCGGACCTTGTGCAGTCAGCAAAAGAGATGGGAATTTACACGAATACGCGAGGTTCTGCTGCAGGTTCGCTCGTTTCCTACCTCAACTTCATTACGAAAGTAAATCCTGTAGAGATGAACCTCCCTTTCGAGCGATTTATGAACCCAGGACGAAAAGGAATTCCTGATATCGACCTTGATATTTCTGATATTTACCGCGACAAACTCATTAACTACGCACGAGAGAAATACGGGAAAAAAGCTGTTGCACAGATAGGAACATTCGGAACGATGGCGGCGAGAGGTTCTGTTCGTGATGTTGCTCGTGCGCTCGACTACCCATACGAACTTGGAGACAAGATTGCGAAGCTTATCCCGCTCGGTGCACAAGGGTTTCCGATGACTATCGATCGCGCAATGGAAGAAGAGAAAGAGTTAAAAGAACTCTACGAACAGGATGCTGATGTAAAGAGAATTATCGACCTTGCAAAGAAGATTGAGGGTTGTGCTCGACACATTTCTGTTCATGCGGCAGGAGTCGTCATCTCCCCTACCCGCGTAGATGATTTCTGCCCTGTTCAGCTCGACCCGAAAGGAGGAAAGATTATCACGCAGTACGATATGTATACAGG
>JALVPH010000055.1 GCA_027031875.1 Candidatus Parcubacteria bacterium
ATCTTCAAAGCCTTTCCAAAATCCTATCGTGACCTTCCTGTTCGCTATGCAGAGAACACGATGGTATATCGCGATGAGCAAGCAGGAGAGCTCCTCGGACTCGCACGTGTTCGTGCAATCACACAAGATGACGGACATGCATTTGTAACCCCAGAACAGATAAAAGAGGAAGTAGGGAACATCGTTCATATCATTCGCTCTTTCTATGAGAAACTCGGAATGCTCGATGAGAACTATTGGGTTTCCCTCTCTGTAATGGATCCAAACGAACCAGAAAAGTATATGAACGAAGGGGGAATCTTTGAGAAAGCCGAACACATTCTCGAAGAAATCGCTCAAGAACAAAATCTCCCCTACAAACGCATTGAAGGAGAAGCAGCGTTCTATGGACCAAAACTCGATTTTCAGTTTAAGGACGCGCTCGGCCGTGAATGGCAACTTGGAACTGTTCAACTCGACTTCTCAATGCCTCGCCGTTTTGGACTTGAGTACACGGACAGAGATGGAGAGAAGAAAACACCAGTAATGATTCACCGCGCAATTGCAGGATCACTTGAACGATTTATGGCAGTGATCCTTGAACATTTCAACGGATGGCTTCCACTCTTCCTCGCTCCTACACAAATTGCAGTCATTCCTATCCACCCTGAAGCACATGGCGAGTATGCAAAACAAATTACAGACACACTTACAAGAGAAGGATACCGTGTTGCGCTATGGGATGATGAAAAAGAGAATTTCCGTAAAAAGATTAAACGTGCACGAAAGGAGCGACTTCCCTACTGGATCATTGTAGGAAACGAAGAGAAAGATAACGGAACGCTCACCGTAGAATCACGTGATACGCAAGAAAAAGGAATCTCACTCAAAAACTTTATTCAAGAACTTCATTCAAAAGAGTAGTATGCAATACACATGTCCAATTTCAGATACCCATGTCGATGAACATGTGGTGAGGATTAACGCATTCACCGTTCTCTTACTCCTCCTCGGATCATTCACAATGACAGAAACGTGGAGAACAGCACTCTTTCTCTTCCTCTCACTCGACTACTTCCTCAAATGGAGGAAGTACATTCAATACTCGTCACTTGCACGAATTTCAAAATTCATTGCTCACACAATTCTTCACTGGAAGGCAAAAGCGATAGATTTTGAACCAAAACGATTTGCTGCAATGCTTGGATTCTTCCTTTCTCTCGCATTGTCTGCCTTATCACTTTTACACCTCTCTCCTGCTGTTACTATACTCACTTCTCTATTTGCACTCCTCGCATTCCTCGAATCAGTATTTAACACCTGTGTAGGGTGCATCCTTTATAGTCTTATTCAGAAAATGCGTTAGAATATGCGTATGACATTTATAGAGCTTGAACATATCACACAATCATTCGTGCATGAGATTTCCTTTGTTATTGGATTACTCGGAGTTATCATCGTAATCATTGGACTCATCGACTCACTTGGGATCTACGTTCAAAATAGAAAGAACTTTGCAAAAATTCGCTACGTAATGGGAAAGCACATTGTTCTTGGATTAGACTTTCTCGTAGTGAAAGATATTCTTGAAACGGTATTCCTTAAAGGAAGTGATGTAGAAACGATGGATATCATCCTCCTCGTCGTCATCGTAGGAATTCGAATGCTCCTCACCTCCCACACCGCAAAAGGAATCCAAGAGATGCGTGAAGAGATGGCAATTGAACGTCTCGCACGAAAGAGACTTGAAAGGAGAGTAGATGATCTCTCAGAAGATGAACTAGAAGCGGAGGAGCGTCTTAAAGAAGCAGAAAAGAGAGAGAAAGATCTCATCCTCAAAGAGAAAAAGCTCTCCATTCTTCAATCTTTTTGTGATGACCGCTCACAAGAATCTTCGGAACAGCATACTCTCTTCCTTTGAAGTGAAATTGCTCTGGACGCGTGTACACCTCATGAGAAGAAACACGCTCTTCTTCAAGCGACTCATACGTTCCTAACACCCCTTCTATTTGCCGCGCAACGCTATCAATCACAACCATACTCGCGAGCTCTCCTCCTGTGAGGACGTAATTCCCAATAGAAATGAGCTCTGCTCCTGTTGCTTCCACAACACGGTGATCAATCCCCTCATAGCGACCATTAATGAGAATGATGTCATCAAAATGATGTGCGAAATGTTTCGCGTCCTCGTTTGTAAACTTCCTTCCTCCGGGGCTAAAAAGAATTGTTTTCATTCTTCTCTTCTTCGTAAATGGAAGTTTTTCACGAAATGGTATTACGCTTGCTTTTTCCCACGCGCGGATAATAGGGAGCGCTTTCATTACCATTCCTGGCCCTCCTCCGTAGGGTTTATCATCTATCCTTCTGTGCGGATCATCGCAAAAGTCTCTCGGATTAAGAAAATTCAATTCTATTTTTTTATTTGCTACCGCTCTTCCAAGAATAGAGTGTGAGAGGTAGCAATCAAACGTTTCAGGAAAGAGTGTGATGATGTGAAATCGCATAGTTCTAGTATATGGACAGAGAGAAAAAAGTGAACAGGATAAAGTCTAGAAGGCGGGGCGTGCATTCGCACGCCCCGCCTGTTATTCCACACACCCCCTTCATCGTTCCAAGTACTGAATCAAGTTCAGCATAAACCCCGACCAGAATCTATAAACAAAATGCGTAAGCATTTTGTCATTCCCGTGAAAACGGGAATCCAGATAATAAGCACGCTGTTCGTTTTCATTAAGGTTGGTGGTACTACCCCTGGATCCTGAATCAAGTTCAGGATGACAAGTGGTTTGGATAAAGTAGATGGTTTGGTAAATGATGAAGTGGTTTGTTTGAGTAGGTGCTTCATTCACTAAATCCCCAACCCCTCACACAGAACCTGTGTGAGGGGCAGGTCAAGTTGGGAATAACAAAGCACTTTGTGCTTTGTCTAAAGCGGAGCGTGTGAAATCACACGCTCCGCTGTCATTCCGGGCTTGACCCGGAATCTAGCAGAAACCTCTCACACAACTATCTTTTGTGTGAGAGGTCATCTTACACCTAATGCAGAATCTAGAACAATTTACCGATAGACCTGATCATGCGTTCCTACAGTTAAAAGATACACGCGATTCCTATCTTTTTCACCATAGGTAAAAATAACACGAATCTTATAATTCACTGAAAAGGCATACTTTCCCTCAAAAGGTTTCTTGAGTTTATGAACTTTCAATTTCTGATGATTTTCCCTCATTCTAAAAAGCTCAATTTTCTCATAGACTTCCTCTTGAAGTAATGGGTTGAGCTTTGAGAATTTTTTTAGGAAAGTTTTTGTGTAGAACACATCAATCATACACCTCCCCTCTTATCCATCAATGTTTTTAAATCTCCGGAGTAGACATCACCATTTCGTATATCATTTTCTGCTTGGAGTACTTCTTGTAGTAAGAGTTCCTGTCGGTAGTGATAGAGTGCGCGACGGACAACTTCTGCTTTTGAATCTGCTTTATTCTCAGAGATAAGTTCTTCTATGAACTGTTCTAATT
>JALVPH010000056.1:0-8561 GCA_027031875.1 Candidatus Parcubacteria bacterium
GGAAAGGATTCTCCTCATCGTATGAAAGAAAAATCGCACCTTTTCTTTCCTCCTCCTCTTCCTATTCTCTCGGAGAATTTGCCGTATGTAAGACTTTTCCTCTTCACTCAGTTCTCTCATACGTTGTAGGTACGTTAGCTTGACTATAGAAGGTGAGAGCGATTGCAATCGCATCAATTTCATCATCAATGTAGTGCTTCTCAGGGAGTGGAATGATTTTTGGAATGAATGAGATCATTTCCTCTTTCGTTGCATTCCCATTCCCGGTGAGAGCAAGTTTAATTTGATTCGGGGTAAACTCATATACAGGAACCTTAAGAAGGTGTGCGAGGTAAATGAAACTCCCCCGTGCTTCTGATACCGCGAGAGCGGTTTTCGTATTTCTTGAAAAGAAGAGTTTTTCGATAAGGAAGTAGGAGGGGTGATACTTCTCAATGAGTGTGCGAATTCGTTCCGTCGCAGAAAAAATTCTCTCTCCTACCTCTTTCTTCCTATCGGTAACGAAACACTCTGAAAAGAGGACTGATTCCTTCCCTTCACTTTTTTCAAGAATCGCAATTCCTACTCTATCGTATCCAGGATCCACCGCAATAACTCTCATACGAGCAGTATAGGAATTCTCCTTAAAATAACAAGAAAAAACACCTTTGAAAGGTGTCTTAACGCATCGGCATAATGAGGTAGAGGAAACTTGGCTCTCCTACGTAACGTACCACGAACGGTTTTCGTGTTTCTGTGAGTTCAATTGAGATACTATCCCCCATCTGATGACTAAGTACATCGTAGAGGTAACGATAGTTGAATTTAATCTCTATATCTTCTCCCTGAATGTGTGCATCTACTTCTGCTTCACTCTCTCCCACCTCAACGTTCTTTGCAGAAAAGATAACCTTTTCTCGCTCCTTCTCTGTGCGGAGGAAAATTTGATGGAAATCATCAGAGAAGATATGCACGAGACGAAGTGCTGAGGTGAGTTCGCTATGAAGGAGGGTAATTGTTGTTGTGCTCTCGGTTGGAATAATCTGTTGGTAGTTAGGGTAAGTTCCATCAATCACACGAGAAACGAAGTAGAGCGATTCTGTTTCAAAGGATATCTGATTCTCACTCACGAGCACAGAGAAGTTCCCCTCCTCCCGTGCGAACACGCGAATGAACTCCTGCACGTTTTTAATAGGGAATATGACGCCCGGAAAATCTCCTACGTTCTCAACGACAACCCTCTTCTCTGCGAGTCGAAACGAATCAGTAGAAACGAACACGAGCTCATTCCCGTCTGTGTAAATGTAAACTGAGGAAATTTCTGGTTTGATATCCGTCTGCGCAGCCGCATACATCACCGATTGAACTCCATCAATAAAATCAGTAATAGGGAGTGTGAAACTTGGAGCATCAGCTATTTTAGGGAGTGTTGGGAATTCGTCAGCGTTGTAGCTCGTCATATTTACTTGCGAGTAGGGAGTCTTCACGGTGAAGAGGTTTCCATCAAAAGAAAACTCAATTTTATCCTCTTTCGTTTTGAGATTTGAGAGAACTTGTGAGAGGAGGTCGTAACGCACCGCGACTTTTCCCTCCTGTTCAACTTTTACCGGGATAACAACCTCCGTTCCCACATGGAGATTCGTTGTACGAAGGATGAGTGTGTTCTCCTTCGCCTCTAAATAAATCGCTTCAAGGATTGGTAGACTCAATTGCTTCTGTTGATTCTTTTGAAGCTTTTGGATTGCCCATTGGAGCTTTTCTGCACGTACTTCGAGTTTCATACTACCTTCTATATTAGTGGATAAAAATGTATTGAAAAGATTTACTACTATTAAGGTGGTGGATAACTCCCTCTTTTTGAAGATGAGCTTAGTATTCTTCACATTTTCACAGGTGTAAGGTTGTGGATAGAGATGGTAACAGTTCTTCCTTTTTCTTCCCTTTTCTCTTTAACACGATTTCTATCCACGTTCTGTATACACACTGTACAAGTTCTGTTCACAAGAAGGCACACACCTTATACACAAGTTAAACCCCAAGAATTGATTTAAGTTGCTCTATTTCCTGACCAAGGGAAGGGTCCTCCTTAATCATTTCTTTTACCTTCTCATAGGAGTGAATAACCGTCGTGTGATCTCTTCCACCAATTTCTTTTCCAATAGTTGGGTAAGATATGTTGAAGAGTTCTCTGAGAATATACATTACAATTTGTCGAATGTGCACAATCTCTTTTTTTCGTGATTTCTCATATATTTGTTCTGGATGTACGTTGTAGTATCCTGCGATGATTTTCACGATTTCATTAATTGCAAGGTGCTTCTTCGGTTTTACGCTGTTTTTTACAATTTTCTTAATTTCTTCGAGTGTGAGTTTTCTCCCTTTTAGTTCCGTCTGAATCGCAATACTATTAATAACTCCTTCCAATTCTCGTATATTTCCATCAATATGTGTCGCGAGGTAATCGATAATCTCATCACTTACTGGAATGTTGCGTTCACTTGCTTTCTTTTTTAAAATTGCTGCACGTGATTCGTAGTCAGGTCTATTAATATCTACAATCATCCCTGCGGAAAATCGAGAGCGAAGACGATCTTCGAGACCAACAATGTAGTTTGGATGCTTGTCGGAAGAGAAAATAATCTGTTTATTCTTGTCATATAGGATGTTGAAGAGGTGGAAGAGTTCCTCTTGGAGTTTTTCCTTTCCGGAGAAGAACTGAATGTCATCCATAATGAGCACATCGTAGCTGCGATACCTATTCTTAAACTGTTGAATGCGATTGTTTGTGAGTGCATTTACGTAGTCTTGAGAAAACTTCTCTGAATTTGTGTAGAATACTTTGAGGTTCGGATTTTTCTTAAGGAGTTCGTTTCCTGTTGCCTGAATGAGGTGTGTTTTTCCAAGACCTGTAGATCCGTATACAAAGAGTGGGTTGTATACTCCTGGTTTTTTAATGATTGCCTGCGCGGCGGAGTAGGCAACTTCATTGAAGGGACCTACGATAAAGGAATCAAAGGTGTACCGTTTATTTAAGTTGGTATCTTTATCCACATCGCTCTTTTCGAGAGGGAGTGTTTCAGTAGGTTTTCTTGTTTCATCCTTTTTCCTCTTTTCCTCCTCTGTGTGTTTCTTTTTTACTACGTATTCAAGTTTTGTGATAGAAGGCTCGTGTTTTCTGAGCGTAGAGAGAATCATATCGTTGAAACGTGTTTGGAGCCATTCTTTATTGAAAACGCTAGGAACACCGATGTAGAACGTATCCCCATCCATTCCTACTGCAAACGTTTTTTTAAACCAAGTGTTGTAGTTTGGTTTTGAAATTTCAAGTTCAATCTCTGCGAGTGTTTTCTCCCATAGTTTATCTGGTGTGTGTGTCATAGTTCATGTAGCTTACTGTGGATAATAGGGTAGTTATCCACATTATAGTCGGTATTTAGTTTTCCGCGAAAAAGTAGTGGAAAAGTGTGGTTGATAACCCTGTGGATAACTTACGTAGGCACATTTTACCATATTCCTCTTTCCTATTTCTCTTGATTTTTTTTCGTTTCCTATTACACTTCTGTCTGTTATTCAAATAATTTCATTCCATTTTGAGTAGTATGGCATCAAAAGCACTTACCCTTCGAAAGAAGAAGAATAGGAAAAAATTTAAGATTCATGGATTTCTTTCACGAATGGCGACCACTGCGGGAAGAAAGATTATTCGAGAGAGGAGGAGGAAGGGGAGGAGAAAACTCACTGTTTCCTAGTAATAGAAGGAAAACCCTACGAAAGAGAGGGTTTTTCTGTTATAGCTAAGATATGATTCCCTCATCACGAAAAATGAAGAGAGTTGATTTTACTCTCATAAAAGAGTGCAAAAAAGAGAAGGTGCGGGGGAAACACCTCCTCTTTACCCTTTTTCGCTGTAACCATATACCACACGAACCACAAAAGTTCTCGGTGAGTATCTCAAAGAAAAAGGTAAAGAGAGCAGTAAAGAGAAATAGGATAAAGAGGCAAGTGTATGCACTCGTGAGAGCATACCTCCCTATCATAGAAAACTATCCACAGTATTCTCACCTCTCAATTTCTTTCATATCATCAGAGGAACGTATTCCTTTCGTGGGACTAGAACAGGATTTTCTCATTCTAAAAGAGAAGATAGAAAATACATAACATACTTTGACTTGTTATGAGAATCTACTAGACTTACAACCATATGATTTCACACCTATGGAATATTCTTTTCTACAAACCGCTCTACAACATTCTCGTATTTTTTGTATCAGCGTTTCCCCTCCATTCAATGTTTCTTGCGGTTATCATCATTACTGTACTCGTGAGAATTATTCTCTATCCTCTCTCCTATAAAGCGTTAAAGACGCAGATAGGAATGAGTAGGATTAAAGGAAAGTTGAAGGAGATTCAAAAGAACTATCCTGATAAGCAGGAGCAAGCAAAAAAGACGATGGAACTCTACAAGGAGCATGGAGTGAATCCCTTCTCGAGTTTTCTTACAATACTCATTCAACTTCCTATCATTATTGCTCTCTATCGCGTGTTTCAGGATTTTGCTGCGAAAGGGCTTGATACCTCTCTCCTCTACTCCTTTGTTTCTGCACCGGAGGTAATAAACCTCACGAGCTTCGGAATAAACCTCGCGGAGAAGAGTGTTATACTTGCCCTCCTCACAGGAATTACTCAATACTTCTACCTCCATATTTCCTCGTCATTAAGAAAGAAGGTAGAAGAACAGGAAGGACCTGTAGAGAAATCTGCACAGGAGAAGATGATGGAATCAGTAGGATCCTCAATGAAGTATACGCTCCCTGTGGTCATTACAATCGTTGCATATATGGCAGGGGGAGCACTCGCACTCTACTGGTTCGTATCAAACCTCTTCATCATTCTCCAAGAAAAGTACATTCACAGAAAGTTAGAAAAGGTAGAGCAAATGAAAAAAGAGAACGTCTAGCGTTCTCTTTTTTTATTGGGACTATATCCGTTTCATTACTAGTTGATAAATTCTCCCCCTCCATTCTCTTGCATCGCTTTCTTTCGTTCCTCCTTTGCTTTCTTAATAGAGAGGAGTTGTGCAGGATCGGAGGTAATAATCTGATCCTCTGTATAGGAGGCGATGATTTTAATTGCAACGTGCTTCAATCCCGCGAAGAAGATACCCTCTCCCACGCTCGATTCCATAAGGAGGTACTTCTCCTGATCGGTGAGACGGAACACTTCTTGAAGAGTGTCCACCGCGGAGGGAGATTGTTTTAAGAGGAGTTGGAGAGAAGAGTTCGTGATGATAGGAACTCCATACTTTGATTTTACGAAGTCTCCTACGTCCTGGGTAATTGTGGAGAGTCCAATGTAGTACTTTCGCCCTCGCTTCGCAATCATAAAGAGGAAGGAGGCAGTATCTTCTGTCTTCATCATAATCCACGCCTCATCCACGACGAGGAGACGCTTCTTGATGTTCTTTCTCACTGCGTTCCAAATGTAGTTCGTAATGATGTACATCGCAGCTGGTTTGAGGTCATCCTCCATATCGCGAATAGAGAAGACCACGAGCTTTTTATTGATATCTACATTAGAGGGCTGATTAATGAATCCCGACCATGTTCCGTGAGTAAACTTTGTAAGACGGGTGAGGAGTGACTCACTCCCCTCCATCGATGAGAGCACCATCTCAAAGTCGGACATAAGTGGTGGTTCAAGATCACGGTAATCGTTATCTGCAGTAATATCTTTCAACGCATAGGTTTCTGTAATTGCGCGGTCGATAATAGAATCCTCTTCTGGGGTGAGCCCTCCGAGGAGGATGCGGAAGAGTCCCACAAGGTGGATAATGTGCGATCGAAGCACATCAGCAGGATCTTCATCATCCGCAGGGACTGGAACGTCGAATGGGTTAATGTGGTGTTCTGATGAGAGGGAGATGTTGAAGTAGCGTCCTCCCACCGCTTCCGCGAGATACTCATACTCTCGCTCAGGGTCAATCACAATCACTTCTGTTTCGAACATCATCGTTCGGAGAATTTCAAGCTTTGTGGCGTAGGATTTCCCTGCTCCGGACGTAGCGAAGGTGACCGAATTGTAGTTTGGAAGTGAGTAGCGATCAAAGATAACGAGTCCCGAATTTGATCGGTTAATTCCGTAGAGAATTCCCTTGTTGTCTGTGAGGTCTGATGACATAAAAGGGAAGAATGCAGAAACAGGGCCTGTGTTGAGTTTCGTGTGTACGAGGAGTTGATCATCTCCGAGAGGAGCAACGGAGAAGAATCCCTCAACTTGTTGGAAGAGAGCAGGTTTAAGGTAGATGAGCTTTGCTTCAAGGATAGAGCGGATTTCATTCTCCACCGCAAAGAGTTCATCTTCGTCATCTCCGTAAATAGTAATGTAGAGTCCTATAGAGAAAATCTTCTCGCGCGCTTGTTGGAGTGCATCACGAAGTTGCTCTAAGTCTTGGTATGCGGTGTCGAGCACAGGATCGCGGACGAGCCCCTTCTTCTCTCGGTCCATAATTTGTGATTGCACTTCTGCAACCTTCTTCTTAAACTTTTTGAGAATTTTGTCGGTAGGAATTGGGTGAATGTGAATTGCGATATCAAACACCTTATCGAGGTTGATGATAGGAGCGAGCCACCCATCGTTGATGTAGCGTGGGTAAGCCATTACGAAGAAGGTCTTCGCGAATTTTCCAGAGATTTTGAGATGATTTGATTTTACCTCTAACGCAGCAGGCGCGAGGATATCCTGCAATTCAAGTTTCGCAGTCTGATAGATTTCCCCTGGGAGAACAGGAACTGCTGTTTTTTTAATTTCCACTTTCTCTTTTTCGTCTTTTTTTCCAAATAAGAGTGAACTCAATGACATGGTACTTGTATTCTACACTATTTGTGTGCTTTCCGCTATACTTGAAATGCTTATGAAGTTTTCAAAACTCAATTCGGCACAACCGGATAAGCTCTCCGCATCACTCGTCTCTGTGGAAGTGGATATTTCTCGTGGCCTCCACTCATTCTCTATTGTGGGGATGGCATCAAAAGCGGTAGATGAGGCACGAGATCGTGTGAACTCTGCAATTAAGAATGCAGGCTACCAAGCACCAAAATCAAAAAATGAGAAACTCGTCGTTGCGCTCGCTCCGGCGGAATTGAAAAAGGAGGGAGCATATCACGATCTCGCAATTGCACTTGGCTACCTCCTCTCAAGTGGAGAAATTCATTTTGACCCAGAGGGGAAGCTCTTCATCGGTGAACTCTCGCTCGATGGAACGCTCAAAGCAGTGAGAGGAATTCTCCCTATCGTGCAACGTGCGAAAGAGGAGGGAATTCGTGAAGTGTTCGTTCCACGTGAGAATGCGCGAGAAGCCGCACTCATCGAGGGAATTACCATCTACCCTGCATCTCACCTGCGAGAAGTAATTGCTCACATTGATGAGAAGCGAGAGGAAAGAGAAGAACTCACACCACAGGAGCTCACCCACATTTCGCACAAGGAAACCCACTTCCCTGTTGATTTTGCGGATATTCGTGGGCAGGAGCTCGTGAAGCGTGGGTTGGAAATTGCTGCAGTGGGAGGTCATAACGTTGTACTCTATGGACCTCCAGGAACTGGAAAAACGATGCTCGCGAAAGCGTTCATCTCCATCCTCCCTCCCCTCTCTCGTGAGGAAATTCTTGAAATTACAGGAATTCACTCGATTGCAGGAGAGCTTGGAAATGAGGAAGTGCTCACTTACCCACCTGTACGCGCTCCTCACCACACATCGAGTTACGTATCACTCATCGGAGGAGGAACACACATTAAACCAGGAGAGATTACGCTCGCACATCGAGGAGTGCTCTTCCTCGATGAGTTTCCAGAGTTTGATCGAAAGGTGTTAGAGGCGCTCCGCCAACCGCTTGAAGATCGAGTAGTACATATCTCGCGCGCACAAGGAACTGCGGTCTTTCCTGCGTCCTTCATCCTCATTGCCGCGATGAACCCTTGTCCTTGCGGATACTACGGATCAGAAGTGAAAACTTGCACCTGCACTCCCTACGATATTCAGCGCTACCAGAAGAAGATTTCAGGACCAATTGTAGATCGTATTGATATTTGGCTTCCTGTGGAACACATCGATTACGAAAAACTTTCCACGAGTGAACAGCGAGAGAAAGAATCTCCAAAAATTCGCGAACGCGTGGTGCGTGCGAGAGCGTTCTCCTATAAAAGGAAAGGAGAGCGAAAGCTTAACCGTGAGATGCACGCACGTGACATCCAGGCGGAACCACTTTCAGTATCTGTAAAGCAGATACTCAACGCGAGTGCGGAGAAGATGCAACTCTCCCCTCGCGCGTACCATCGTGTGATTAAACTCGCTCGCACAATTGCGGATATGGAGCAGTCAGAGCAGATACAAGAACATCACATACTCGAAGCACTCCAATATCGCCCAAGGGAGAATGAGTTTTAGTTTGTTGAGAGAAAAATTATAGAGGATAGGAGAGGCGGGCGGTGGGCATGTAGGAAGGGTTGAGGGGGGTCTTGGTGCCGTCTTCGCGGGTGTGGTCGTTGATGCTGTCGGGGTGGGGGGCCGCGGCGGGCCGCTCTTT
>JALVPH010000056.1:8571-9273 GCA_027031875.1 Candidatus Parcubacteria bacterium
GATAGGAGAGGCGGGCGGCGCAAATGCGCCGCCCGCCTTCTGTTGTAAAAAATTATACTATTCTCGCTTTTGTTTGGTTAGTATATGAAGGCGATTATTTCATCCTTGCTTTCCTGTCGTCCCAGACTTAACCTGCTTATCACACAGGTTTGTCTGCAGGCAGGTAGGTTTAGGATTCAGTGTATACCCACATACTTAAATAAACCATTTTGCTATCTATTAAACTACTTACTCATACTTACCACGTTGTCATTCCGGACTTAACCTACCTATCGGCAGGCAGGTCCGGAATCCAGGAAGTATTAGTTCTTATTTTCATAAAAACATGCGATGTTTTTATCTAGTATCTAGATTCCGGTCCTACCTGTCGGTAATCAGTTCTAGAATCCACCGAAGAAAAAAAGCAGTATACAAAACCACTTTTCTACAAAACTTATTCTTCCTCTTTTAAATTTGTGTATACCTCCTGCACATCATCGTGATCCTCGAGCGCATCAATGAGCTTTTCTAATTTTTCCCTATCCTCATTTGATACTTCCATCATAGTATTTGGTGTCCAGCTTTGATCAGGGTTCTTTGTGAAGTTCCATGAAACAGAACCAGGCGTTCCAAGCGATGCTCCGTGCTTTGAGAGAATGTGCTTTATTTCAGAACTCGTGCGGTTATTGTTATCGGTGAGTCCTGTAATGATAATTCCAATCC
>JALVPH010000056.1:9283-10374 GCA_027031875.1 Candidatus Parcubacteria bacterium
CTTCTGTTGTGTTTCCCACCTCATTCGCTTTCTTGATAGCACGCTCGATGTTCTCCTTCGGCATATTTACCGCTTTTGCCTTTTCAATTGCCATCTTCAAGCGAGGAGAGTTGACATCTCCCTTTGCCGCTTTTGCTTCTACCTGGATGAGGCGAACAATCTTTGAAAAGATTTTTGACTTCTTCGCATCACTCGCCGCTTTCTTGTGTTTAATTTTTGACCACTTGTTATGTCCTGCCATATACCTCTATCCTATAGAAAATAATGACTTTTTCAAATGCTCCTTCGCTTTTTCTGTTGCGATACGCCCTCGTTGGGTGAATTCGATGAAGCCTTTTTGTATAAGGTAAGGTTCCACAACTGACTCTATCGTATCTAACTCCTCGTGACTTGCGCTCGCAATTGTCTTTAATCCTACTGGCCCTCCTCCAAACTTATCAATCATCAACTCAAGGTATTTCCTATCCTCTCTCCTTAACCCCTCAGGGTCTACCCCAATGAGTTCAAACGCCTCGTGTACCACTTCGGGGGTGAGGTTTTTTTCGTGAACCTCTGCGTAGTCGCGAATGCGTTTGAGGAAGTGGTTCGCAAAACGAGGGGTAGAGCGAGAACGCTTCGCAATTTCCCAGAGCGCATCATCTCCGATTTCAAGTCCAAGTTTTTCTGCAGATTGCTTCAAGATACGCACCATTTCCTCATCTGTGTAGAACTCAAGTTTGAATACCCCTCCTGAGAAACGAGAGCGGAGTGGAGAACTCACCGCCGCTATTTTTGTTGTTGCAGAGATGAGTGTGAATGGAGGGAGGTCAAGTTGAATGGTGCGCGCAGATGGTCCTTTTCCAATAATGATATCAAGCACTCCTGATTCCATTGCAGGGTAGAGAATTTCCTCGATGTGGGTATTGAGACGATGGATCTCGTCGATAAAGAGAATATCTCCCTTATTGAGGTTGGTGAGGATACTTGCGAGGTCCCCCACCTTTTCAATAGCGGGTCCGGAAGTGATACGAATGTTTCTCCCTGTTTCCTTCGCGATGAGGTGTGCGAGTGTTGTCTTTCCAAGTCCAGGAGGTCCATAGAAGAGGAGGTGT
>JALVPH010000057.1:0-2602 GCA_027031875.1 Candidatus Parcubacteria bacterium
TGAGCGAGTTTAAAGAATGCTCGCCCAATGCGTCCAAAACCATTAATAGCAACGCGTACGTTTTTTTCTGTTTCCATACGAGTGGAGTATAGCATAAAAAACGCGCGGAATGCGGTGTATCGTTTGATGAATTAACTCCTGAACTGCACCCCTTATCTGTCATTCCGGGCTTGACCCGGAATCTAGGACGAAAGCACCCTGTTTGTTTTCACGAGACTGAGTGGTAATACCCCTGGATCCCCGACCTGCCTGTCGGCAGGCAGGTCGGAGTCGAGGATGACACCCCTCAAACAGAAACTGTGTGAGGCGCAGGTCGAGTTCAGGATGATAGAGAAATTGCAAGGCAGTTTCTCTGGAAGGAAACAATGTAGTTACATGACCTCCTTATTTTGGATTTCTCTCATTTAGGTGAAAAAGTAATATTAGCGGATACAAAATGTTCTTCACTACTAGATATCATATGTGCACTTCAAGAGTTAATTCAAAGTCTTATCTTGCGCTGAACGTGGTTAAGTATTTTTTTTATGGAGAGCTCGCTCACATCTATTTGGTCATTGCTTGCGACAAGTGGGCTCTCTCCGTGTTCGGTAATGAGAAAAAATTCCATGTTCGTATTCCCTGTCTCGCGTAGGAGTTCGTTGAACGTCCTCTTTCCGTAAAAATCTTTTACGTCCTCACCGAGAATAGCGAGATGGAATGAGTGCTTAGAAAGCTGACGGTGTACACTTAGAACACGCTCTCCGCTTACAATGTAGTAACCCATCTTGTGGAGGAGGTTCCCAAGGATTTCTCGTAGAAAATCGTCATACTCGATGATGATAATTCCTTTTCTGTTATCTCTCTCTCGCATCGCTTCCTATAGTAACACTTTTTTTGTGTTCGTGCTAAAATACGCAACGGTTATTCAGTTTAGTATTAACGTGTGTAAGCATTATGAAATCAAAATCAAAGTTAGAACTTCGTAAAGAGAAGTATACTGCACAGCTCAAGAAGCTTGGTGTTCCTGTGAACAAGGCGCTTCTTGATAAGGTTGCGGATATGCTTGGTCCTTCAAATCATAAGATTGATGCAATGTTCGTCGCTGCATCAGATCCGAAGGAGCTTGATCGTGTATACAAGAATTTTGTTGTAAAGAAACTTGGATGCAAAGATGAAAAGAAGGGAAGAAAGATGGTTGCATCTGTTGCAGAAAAGATGGCTCCTGTTCGTAAGAAGTACAGAGGAGTATTCTACTACATCCTCGCAAAGAAAATGGGATTGAAGTAGTAGAGTAGGAAAAGTAGTGTGAGAAAAAAACGAACGCGATACCGTATCGCGTTCGTTTTTTCTATGTTACTATCATTAATAATGAGTACGATTTCAAAATGTTTACTCGTGTTGAATGGTCCTCCCACTGCGGGAAAGACTTCAGTTGCACAGGAACTCTTTCAGTCGGATGAGAGGATTTTTCTCGCATCTCGCGATCTACTCAAACGAATGATTTCTCACTATAGGAATGATGATTTACAGACTGTTGCTCTCTCCTACCATTTAACACTCGACCTTGCGGAAGATGCACTTGCTCGGAACTATTCTGTCGTTGTTGATCAAGGATTCTTTTCGCAAAATGGAGGTGAGAAATTAGGGAGGGAACTCCTTGAGCGGGCTTCTTCTATTGCGAAGACTCATCAAGTAAAATTCTTTCTCGTAAATATAGAAGCACCGGATGACATTCTTTTAGAACGATTTAGGTCTCGTGTAAGAAAAGCAAACGAAGAGAAAACGCCTATCTCTCTTACTGATGAGGATGAATTTAAAAAGCGCATCTCTTTCTACAAGAAATATAAGCATTACGCAGATGCTACCTTTCGCTCTGATGTTCTTTCTCCGAAGGAAATTGCGAATGAGATTGTAGCTCTTGTACGTAAGAATAATATTGACGTAAAAAACTGAAACGATTGTATCGTTTCAGTTTTTGGATGGGTTACTATCCTCTCACCGCATTATACCCTCCTTGTAAATCATACACGCGGAGTCCGTGACGTTTAAATATCGGAAGTGCATTTCCGCTTCGGTGTCCTGATCGGCAGTAGATGAGGTAGGTTTTATTTGGGTCAAGTTGTGCAACTTGTTCCTCAAATGTAGGGTCGTAGTAGTTGATATTCTTCACATTAGGGAAGAGCGTTCCCTGTGCAAGCTCTTCTGGTGTACGAATGTCTATAACCACTGCATCATCACGTTCTGCCATTTTTTGGAACTCGTCCCAATTAAGATGGTCGGTGAGAATTTGTTCCGTAGCGGAATTTTTCTCATCTTGCTGTTTATGTTCGTTTTTCTCGTGAATTCCGTATGTAATGAATGCAATGAGGATGACGAGGATTGTAATAAGAATTTTCTTACCTTGTGTTTTCTTTTTACTCATATCGGAAGGAAGTATAGCAAAAGTGGGGAATTTTAGGAAAGAGCCGGGCGAGGTACTATGCACCTCGCCCGGCTCTTATTCATCTTCATTTTTCTTCTCTTCATCCTCCCGCTGTTTTCTCTTCGTTTTCTGTATTCCTAAATCTTCACTCAACTTCTCAATTGTATTTTCGATTTGTTCCTCTTCATGCTCCTCCTTCAT
>JALVPH010000057.1:2612-3422 GCA_027031875.1 Candidatus Parcubacteria bacterium
TTTTGGTGAATTCCCATCTCATGGAAGATGAAGTAGGCACCGAACATAATTCCTACTGCATTGAGGAGGAAGAGGAGGAATGCGCGAAATGCGAATACCCAGTGAATAGCTCCAAGCATAATCCCTATTGTTGCGAGCGGAGGGACGAGCGCGATTGCGATTGCGGTCCCTGGGAGGGTATCGTTAAGTTCTGGCTTCATTCGTGCGAACGCGGTTGTCGCTCCTGCAGCGATTGCGACGAGGAGGAAGAGGAGATTGAACTCCGTTCGTGAGAGTATTTCAATATTAAATGTATCTCCGAATAGGGTTACTCCTCCTGCGAAGTGAGAGAATAGGATTGTGGTGAAGAGCGATACGATAATCGCATAGATGCTTGCTTTTGTGAGCGTTTTGAATGATCGTTTGATGAGTTTTTCATCGCGTATATTGAATCCAAGTGTAAGTGCAAGGATTGGAGAGAGGAGTGGGGCGACGAGCATCGAACCAATAATGACCGATACATTATTCATAAGGAGTCCAAGCGTCGCAATAACCGCGGACATATTCGTGAGGAAGAAGAATGAGGGGAGGGGAGTTGAATCGTTGATGAGTGAGTTGATTCCCATGTAAGTATCTTCCTCTTTGATTGTTTTAAATAAGAGGCTCATATGTATGCAAGTATAGCGTAGAGGAGAGAGAAATGGAAATTTCTTCCTTAATACTTCACCACTTTTGTTACACTCTCTCCCGAATAATATCAATTGGTCTCTTACAATCAATTCCAAGATGCGGTCTCTCGTAGTTATACCATAGTACCCACTCAGCATACTT
>JALVPH010000058.1 GCA_027031875.1 Candidatus Parcubacteria bacterium
ACATGTGAGAACGTTTACCGTAGGAGTAAATTACGAGACGAGTAAAAGAGCAGTAGAGCTCGCCTCTGAACAGAGAGATAGTATGCGTGCGGTGATTGGGCTTCACCCCATCTACACATCGGATAGCTACGCATCGAAGGAAGAGGGAGGAATTGAGCGTTTTGAGAAAGAAGCATTTAGTAAACTTGTGGACGAGTATGGAGATCTTATCGTCGGTGTAGGGGAATGTGGTCTTGACTACTTTCATACAGATGGAGAGGCGCGAAAGGCGCAGGAGAGCGCCTTTCGCGCCCAAATCGAATTTGCACTTACGCACGATTTACCTCTCATGCTTCACATCCGTCCGTCAAAAGGATCAATGGACGCCTACGAGGATGCACTCCGTATCCTTAAAGAGTACGAGAGTAAAGGGACTCTTCGTGGAGATGTTCACTTTTTTGCAGGAGATAGAGAAATTGCAGAACAATTCCTCTCGCTTGGATTCTTCCTCTCATTCACAGGAGTTGTTACCTTCACTCATGAATACGATGAGATCGTAAAACTTACCCCACTCGAGAGAATCTTCACAGAAACTGACGCTCCCTATGTGAGCCCGGCTCCGTATCGAGGGAGGCGAAATGAACCTACATTTGTGATAGAGACGACGCACCGTATTGCTGAATTGAAAGGTGTTTCAGTAGAAGAACTTACTCAACACATATCAAAGAATGTGGAAGAGCTCTTCCGTGTTCGCTTTTCGTAGTATGAACTATTTGTATTCACATATCCTCAAACCGATATTCTTCAAGCTCGATCCAGAATTCGTTCATGAATGGATGACGAAATTTGGTGTTTTTCTTGGGAGATGGAAACTTACACGTGCACTCATTCGTACACTCTTTCGCTACGACCACCCTGCGCTCGAGCAAGATCTCTTTGGACTTCACTTTAAAAATCCAGTTGGTCTCTCCGCAGGATTCGATTACAACATCCAACTTCCTCTCATTATTGAGAGTGTGGGGTTTGGATTTATGAGCGGAGGGACTGTCACCTTCTCCCCCTACGAAGGGAATCCAAAACCGCGTCTCGCGCGTCTCCCAAAATCGCGTTCACTCCTTGTGAATAAGGGGTTCAAGAATCTTGGATTAGAGAGAGTGCTTGGGCAAGTTGATTTCCCAGAGGATAAAGATTTTCACCTCGGTATCTCCATCGGCGCAACAAATTCCCCTTTTGTGTGTGACCCAGAAGGACAGGTGGAAGACATTCTCAAGAGTTTTCGTTTCCTTATGAATCACCCGAAGGGAAAGCGTTTCTCCTACTACGAACTTAACATCTCGTGTCCGAATGTTGCAGGTTCAGGAGTACTCGCGGATCCAGAAGTACTCAATCGACTTTTGCAAGGAATAAGAGAGATTATTGGGAATCGTATTCTCTTCGTAAAGTTTCAGGCAGAAATTGAATGGGGAGAGGCACGAGAGCTTGTCACAATTATGGTCCGACATAGTGTAGATGCCATTATTGTGGCAAACCTTGTGAAGAAGCGTGATAATCCTGCTTTTGATAGAGAAGAGATGCAGCTTGTAAATGAGAAAGGATGGAAGGGGAATTTTAGCGGAAAGCCAGTGGAGAAGTTTTCAAATGATCTTATTAGCAATATTTATCGCGAATTTGGAGATAAGATAAAAATCATAGGAGTTGGTGGAATTTTTTCAGCAGAAGATGCGTATGAAAAGATAAAACGAGGGGCGTCACTCGTACAGCTCATCACGGGGATGATTTTTAAAGGTCCACAACTCATTGGAACGATTAATAGGGATTTGGTTACGCTCTTGGAAGCAGATGGGTATAAGCATATAAGTGAAGCGATTGGTGTGTACCATCGAGAGAAGGGAAATGGAAAAGCATGCTGATATCTCTTTGTTTCTTTGGATAGCAAAAAAGGGGCGAGCGCATACGCGCTCGCCCATCTTTTTATCCTATGAATTAGGTAACCATACTTTTGGACTACCTTTTTCACGATCGTGAAAAAGGTAGTTCATTTTTTGCAAGTTTTGGATTATTCTTTTTATGTATTGAGTGTTTTTAATGGAGTGAAAAGCAGGGCGAGGATGAAATCCTCGCCCTGCTTTAGACAAAGCGCTTTGCGCTTTGTCATCCTAAACTTGATTTTTATCTGCCTAGGCAGGCAGGATCCAGAAAACCGCCTCGCGGTTTTTTTGAATACTCACGATTTCGTTGCACGTTCCACATACTCTCCCGTTTCCGTATTTACCACAATCACATCACCCTTCTTAATGAAGAAAGGAACGTTTACTTTTAACCCTGTTGAAGTGACTACTACTTTTCCTCCTCCGGATGAAGTATTTCCTCGTATTGAAGGGGGAGCTTCCACAACTTCGAGCTCTACCTTAATAGGGAGCTGTAATCCGATAATATGTTCTTTATCGTCCTCGTCAGTAAAGATGAGCGCATCGACTGCTTGCTGAGGGAGGATGTAGTGGATTGCTTTTCCTACCGCGTCACCATCGAGCGGGAAGCGGTCTGATTTATCTCCTTCGCTATGGAACCAGTGTTCGTCATCTCCTTTTGAGTAGATGTATACGATTTTCTTTTTTGAAATATCCGCTTCATCTACCTTGTCGGACATATGGAAGGTGTATTCAATCACACGACCGGTTTGGAGTGATTTAAGTTTTGTTTTGTTTACCGGTTTGTTTGCTTGCTTTCGCGATACTTGCGAAGATATAACTTCGTAGGGTTCCCCGTCGAGGATGATGTATTTTCGTTCTTTAATTTCGTTGTAGTTCAGCATACGGAGGAAAGTATAGCGGAATAATTCAGTTTTGTCTCTATGAAAAAGGGCGGGCGAGTGCGGCGCACTCGCCCGCCCTCCTCCGCACAATCAGTGCGAAGAAAAATGGTCCTCTATCGTAAGCTTCTCATTCCATCTCTTTCGCTTCCACCACACGAAGAGTACAACGAGTGCGTACATAAGTACAAGCCAAAGTGGAGAGAAAGGCGAAAATTCAATATTTGCGAAGCGGAGCGAAGAAAAGAATTGTGCAACACTTATGATGTAACGAAGTGAAAAGGTGGAGATGAGAATAAGAGCAGGGGTAAGGAAGTGAAAGATGGGGGAGAGGACGACGAGGAGAAAACCAAAGAGCATTGCGAGAGGTACCATAAAAAGTACAAGCATGTTCACAAGCGGAGATACGAGTGAGAAGTTTCCCATTGCGTACACGATGAGTGGCATCACGAACACTTGCGCGGAGAGCGTTGCGGAGAGCGACTCGCGAAACTTCAAGAGATGAGGGACGAAGGAGAGAATTTTCTCAAAGAAGGGCATTAGCTCCATAAGCCCATAGGTTGCGAGGAAGGAGAGCTGAAAAGAAATATCGTATACGAGAATCCA
>JALVPH010000059.1 GCA_027031875.1 Candidatus Parcubacteria bacterium
GACGCGATAAGGTTTATCGTATTTTGCTGTCGTCTTATTTCCCGTTCGATAAGTTTTTTTAGCTGTGTATCGCTTCTTATATTCATACAACAAGTATAAGAGAGGAATAGAAAACAACAAGAAAAAACACATAGCGCTGCTACGTGTTTTCTTTGTCTGTAATTTTGCTACGTATCTTCTCTTCCACCTCTTTCATCTGGTTAATTATATTTTTTGCTTTTTCTTTTAGCTGTTCTTTTTCTAGAGGAGTCTTTTCTTTTTGATGGAATAAGAATTCTTGTATATCAGAGAGCACGTTAGTTAGTTGTTGTTCTAGAACCTTTTTTTTCTCTAAAAGCTTCTCGATAGGAGTTATTCTTTCTTGTAGCTTTTCTATCATTACATTGTCTATCTTTCGTCCTTTCATAGTACAGATGCTGGGTGTAATATACAATATATTAAAAAAAATACAAGAAAACACACACGTAGGTGTGTGTTTAATCAACAATTTCTATACCCATTGATCGAGCAGAACCTGCAATAATTTTTTTTGCAGCTTCTATGTCATGAGCATTGAGATCCTCCATTTTTACCTTTGCGATTTCTTCAAGTTGAGCTTGAGTAATCTTTCCTGCTTTCTTTACGTTCGGTCGCCCTGATCCAGAATTCACCCCTGCAGCTTTCATAATAAGTTTTGCAGTGATTGGTGTTTTCACCTGGAAATCAAAACTTCTATCATCGTATATATTTATAATGACAGAAACTTTTTCTCCCATCTGATCTTGGGTTGCTGCGTTAAATTGGTTTACGAATTCTCCAATATTTACCCCTGCCTGTCCAAGAGCAGGTCCAAGTGGTGGAGCAGGTACAGCTTTTCCTGCTTCTATTTGGAGTTTTAATTGTTTTACTACTTTTGCCATATTTCTATAGTTTCTTTATCTGAAGGAAGTCTAACTCCACAGGAGTTTCTCTTCCAAACATAGACACGAGCAGTTTAACTTTCCCGCGTTCTGTGTCAATACTACTAATTTTCCCTTCAAAGTCTGCAAATGGTCCATCAATGATTTTTACTACTTCTCCTACTTCATAATCGTCTGTTTCTTCCACTTCTGTTTGTTTCATTCTCTTAAAGATAGCATCCACCTCCTCTTTTTTAAGTGGAACAGGGTCTGTTCCTTCCGCTCCGATAAAACCAGTTACACGAGGTGTGTTTCGCACGACATACCATGAATCCTCTGTTACAATCATATCTACGAGAACGTATCCTGGATATATCTTTTCCTCCGTTTCAACACGTTTCCCATTTTTAATTTTCACAACCTTTTCTGTGGGAACGATGACATCAAAAATGAGATCCTGCATTCCGAGCGATTCAATACGTTGTTTAAGGTTTCGCTCCACCGCGTTTTCATATCCTGCGTAGGTGTGAATTGCGTACCACCCTCGTCCGCGACGAACCTTATCTTTTGATCGTGTTTGTACTTCTTTTGTCATAGCACCTATTGGATGAACTTACCAATTCCGTACTTGAGGAAGAGGTAGTCGAAGATGAACATATAGTAGGCGACGAATATTGAAATGGAGATAACGAGCGCAGTGTACATAAGCGCCGTTTCCTTTGATGGCCACGTCACCTTCATAAATTCTGCTTTTACTTCTTTGAGGAATTTCATATGCGTTTCAAATTAAAAAGTCCGGGAGGACTTTGATACTCCTACTGTATGCTTTATTTTGTTTTCGTCAAATCATCTATTAGCGTTTCTCTTTACAATCCTGCTGATATAAGTAGTATTGAACGCGATATGAGTAATAAAGAGATGAATGGTCCTCAAAAGGGTGCATATGCACCTGAGCCACGCATCTATGAATTGGGATACCATTTGATTCCTATTCTAGGTGAAGAGGATGTTGAGAAAGAGCGCGAGGCGCTTGTGGCTACTATTACTACACTTGATGGGGAAGTTATTGATGAAGAGAAACCTGCTCTCATCAACCTTGCGTACACGATGTACAAGAAGGTGAACAATAAGAAGACCCCCTACGATCAAGCATACTTTGGGTGGATTAAGTTTCGCCTCTCACCCGATGAGCTTGTAAATGTAAAAAAGGATGTAGAAAGGGAAGATAACATTCTCCGCTACCTCCTCATTCAAACAGTAGAGGAGAATACCAACTACTCCGATCAACCCTACAAGCTTGCAAAACAAACGCAGGCGCAGGACGACGAGGAGTTCGATCAAGATGAAATTGATATTGACGAAGATATCGTTGATGAAGACGATATTGATGAGGAGAAGCTTGAGAGTCTCCTTGATGAAAAGGATATCCTCAAGCAGGCAGAGAAGGGAGAGGAGATTAATCAAGGAAGGACTGATGAGGAGGCAGATGATCTCACCCGAATTGAGGGAATTGGCCCTAAGATTGCAGAGATATTCTCCACTCATGGAATTACAAGTTTCAAGAAGCTCGCTTCTACCGCGGTAGAGAAGCTTCGCGAAATCCTCAAGGAGAATAAGCTCGCCTCTCATGACCCAGAGACTTGGCCAGAACAGGCGAAGCTGGCAGAAGAAGGAAGGTGGGAAGAGTTGGACGCACTTCAGGAGGAGTTGAAAGGAGGAAAGAGAGAGTAGACATTATTCACGCGTAATAAGATAGAAACACGTATGTATTTAAACAAAGCTATTCTCGTAGGAAACCTCACACGAGACCCTGAACTTAAAACACTTCCCTCAGGAACAAAAGTTGCATCATTTGGACTCGCAACGAATCGCGTATGGCGTGATGCGAGCGGAAATAGGCAAGAGTCTACTGATTTCCATAACATCGTTGTGTTTGGAAGGCAGGCAGAGACGAGCGCGCAGTTTCTCCGAAAGGGGTCGCAGGTACTTATCGAGGGTCGTATCCAAACGCGTTCATGGGATGATCAGACAACAGGAAAGAAGATGTATCGAACAGAGATTGTTGCTGATCGTGTCCAATTTGGTTCTCGTCCTGCAAACTATCAAGGGCAAGCCGGAGGGCAAGAAGTGAATGCTCCTAAAGTAGAAGATGCTTCGGTCGATACTATTCAGTACCCAGAAGAGGAAATTAATCCTGATGATATTCCTTTCTAAGTTAGGAAGAGAAAGAAAATGCCTATGAAAAAGAAGAATTGTTTTTTTAAGCAAAATGGAATTAAACACATTGATTACAAAGATGTAGAGCTCCTTAAAAAGTTCCTCACTCCTAATGCACGAATTATGGGGCGAAAGCGAACCGGGGTTTCTGCGAAAATGCAGAGGAAGCTCGCGCTCGCTATCAAGCGCGCACGTTACATGGGACTCCTCCCTTATATCAAGTCATAAAAAACAAACGTAACGTTTACGTTTGTTTTTTCTTGCATTTTTTTTCTGTTTATGCTATACGTATAC
>JALVPH010000060.1 GCA_027031875.1 Candidatus Parcubacteria bacterium
GATTGTAGGTATTACTACTCCACAATAGTGAGTGTTAGCTTCCTCTGTTGAGTGGGGGAGAAAAGCGGGCGGGTGCGTAGCCTACGCACCCGCCCGCTTTTCAAAACCCCTCACACAGGCTTCTGTATGAGGGGTCATTCCGTACTTGATACGGAATCCATACAAAACGCGAAGCGTTTTGTCATTCCCGCGCAGGCGGGAATCCAGTAGCGTAAGCACAAACACAAATATACAACATTGCTCCACATTAAACCACTTATCTCTATATACTATTCTCCCTATCATTCCCACGTTCGCTTATGCAGGCACAGACTTCGGAGGGAATCCAGAAATGCTACTGTCTATTCTTGTGAGAACACACCGTGCGATTGTCTTTTCTTTTCATCTATTAAAGAAAGAGATATGTAATAGCAAGTACAGGACAACAAGGTGGAGAGCTAAATATGGTGGTGTCATTATGATATTATAAATAATATCATAATAGTGAATTTGAGTTTTCTGTCCTCTTTTCTACCTCTGTTAAATGAATGCAGGAGATAATATTTCTCTTGCGTATGTAAAGGAGGTGTCTATTGATTTCTCGTTGCATATTTTTCCTTTTCCTGTATTCTTGCACGAGATAGAGACGGATCCGTTCTCATACAGAGGATTCTCTGAAAGAGGGCTCTCTGCATGAATATGCGATATTCGCTCTATCGAATCTACAAAGAAGGGTGAGAACACCTCTCTTTGTCTTTTTTAGCAGTTATTAAATTTTGTAACATTTTCTATGGCGAAAAAGTCAGTTATTGCGCGTGCAAAGAAGAAACAGAAGTATTCAACGCGTGAAGTAAATCGTTGTTTTCGTTGCGGGAGGAAACACGGATATATGAGGGATTTCGGCCTCTGCCGAATCTGTTTCCGTGAACTCGCAAACGAGGGAAAGATTCCTGGGGTAAGGAAATCTTCTTGGTAATTCATTAATTATTCGTTAACTCAAAAGAAGGTATGGATAAAATTGCAGACATGCTTGTTGTTATCAAAAATGGAGGACAAGCAGGGAAGAAATCTGTAGAAGTTCCACATTCACGACTTCGTTCAGATATTGCGCGTGCGCTCTTCCAAGCAGGATACATCAAATCCTACACAAAGAAGAAGGGAAAGAAGGGGGACCGCCTTGAGATTGAACTTCTCTACGGGAAGGATGGGAACCCACGTATCAGCTATGTGAAGAGAGTATCAAAACCGTCACGACGTCTCTACATTCGCGTGAAGGATATTTACAAAGTAAAGAATGGTCATGGAGATCTCTTCCTCACCACACCAAAAGGAATTCTCACAGGAGAAGAAGCAAAGAAAGAGATGGTAGGAGGAGAAATTCTCTTTGAAATTGCGTAACTATTATTCGTAACGGTGCAGGGCACACTACGTGTTCCGTAACCACAATACAAGATAAGTATATGTCACGACTTGCAAAAAAAGGAATTGCTATTCCAAATGGGGTACAGTGCTCATTTGAGGGAAATGTGCTCCATGTGAAAGGTCCGAAGGGAGAGCTCACACGACCTTTCAAGCTCGACGTCATTCGTATTGACATTAATGGAGATCACATTGATCTTGAAAAAGTGAGAGATACAGTGTTTTCTCGAGCGCTCCTCGGAACTTACGCATCACACATTCGTAATATGATTCAGGGGGTAACGCAAGGGTTCGAGAAGAAGCTCATCGTAGAGGGAATTGGATTCCGTTCTGAGGTAAAAGGAAAGGAACTCCACCTTGCACTCGGATTTTCCCATCCGGTCATTATGGAAATTCCTGAGGGTCTCACGGTAACCGCAGAGAAGAATGTGATTACTGTGAGCGGAATTGATAAGGAGGCGGTAACTCAGTTTGCCGCAAAGATTCGTGCGAAGAAGAAACCAGAACCGTACAAGGGGAAGGGAATTCGCTACGAAGGAGAAATTATTCAACGTAAACAAGGAAAGAAGTCAGCGTAGTGCGGACCAAAATGGCTTATGAAGAAAGCAGTATATAAAACAATGAAGCGAAAGCGAAGACATGGGAGAGTGCGAGCAAAAGTTTCAGGAACAAATGTTCGCCCCCGTCTCTCTGTCTTCCGATCAAACCGTTACATCTACGCACAGATTATTGATGATCGAGAGAAGCGCACACTCGTTTCCTTCTCTGATCTTAAAATGACAGAAGGGACGAAGAAGGAACGAGCGTACGCAGTAGGAAAAGAGCTCGCGAAACGAGCAAAAGCGAAGGGAATTGAGTCCGTTGTGTTTGATAGAGGGGGATACCTCTATACCGGTCGCGTGAAAGCACTCGCAGAAGGTGCGCGAGAAGGAGGACTCACGTTTTAATCAGAACTAATAGAAGATACTATGTCAGAAGAACAAAAAAAGGAACAGATTGTGGAGAATGAAACACCACAAGCAGGAGCTGATCCCAAGGGAGAGAAGGAGAAGAAACTTTCTCGAAGAGGGGGAGCTCGCCGTAACCTCAAGGGGTCACGGAAAAGTTCCCGTTTTGGATCTCGTCCAAAACCGGAGTTTGACCAAAAGATTATTAACATCTCACGTGTAACGCGTGTTGTGAAAGGAGGGCGACGACTCTCCTTCCGTGTGGATATGGTTATTGGAGATAAGAAGGGGCGCGTTGGTCTTGGAACAGGGAAAGCGACTGATACCTCATTCGCAATCCAAAAGGCATACCAGAAGGCACGAAAGAATTTGATGTACCTCAAGCTCACAAAAGAGAACTCACTTCCTCATGAGGTAGAGGCGAAGGTAACATCTTCCGTTGTATACATAATGCCTAACAAGGGTCGTGGTCTCGTTGCGGGATCAACAGTGAGAAATGTACTTCAGCTCGCGGGAATTACTGATGTGACAGCAAAACTCCTCTCACGATCAAAGAACAAGTTGAACAATGCGAAGGCTGCGATAAAAGCGCTCGAGGCGTTCCGAATGTCTCCGCAGGAGGAGAAAGCGCTCAAAGAGAAACTCGCACAGAAGAGGTCGAGAAATTTCCAACAGGGAAGAGGGAGACGTTCTTTCTCAAAGAAACCAGTTACTCGTTCTAAAACAAATCGTTCCACATCTGGAACGAAGTCATAGTTTGGCTTATGCAATCACACCAGTTAAAAAGGAAACACGCACTCAAGAAGGTAAAGCGAGTTGGTCGCGGAGGATTGAGGGGGAAGACCTCAGGACGTGGTCACAAAGGGCAGCGACAGCACGGTTCTCACGGAATTCGACCTGACCTTCGCGATCAAATCAAGAAGATTCCAAAGTTACGAGGACGAGGGAAGAACTTGCTCACTTCACGACATCCGAAGGCAGTCGTCTTTAACTGTTCCTTCTTGGAAGAACATTTTGC
>JALVPH010000061.1 GCA_027031875.1 Candidatus Parcubacteria bacterium
GTCTGCTGTCTTACTTACTGACTGTGTTTCCTTGTACGTCTTTATGATTTCTTTTGGTTCCACCCTCATATGTGATGTATATCTCTTTTACGAGAAAGTGTCACATATGTGGTGAAGTATTAAGATTTCTTCTTCCAATAGCTCAACTCTTTGCTATACTCACAGGTATGGATATTTCTGAGCAGGAACTTGAAAAATTAGAATCAAACTATGCGACACAGTTTGTTGCTTCTCAGATTCGTGAATTTCAAAAGAAGCGAGAAGAGACAGAAAAACTTCTCGATGACCCGGATCTCACAGAGCTTGCAAAAGAGGAACTCGCTTCTATTGATTCACAACTCAATGCCTATATTGAGCAAGCGCGTGCAATTCTTAAAAAAGAGCGAGAATCCCAAGAACTTCCAAAGGAAATTCTTTTGGAGATTCGTGCAGGAGCAGGAGGTGATGAGGCATCACTCTTCGCGCGTGAGATGGCAGAAATGTATGGGCGTTACGCAGAACAGAAAGGATGGGTGATGGACAAGCTCGATGATTCTGTAAACGAGATAGGTGGATACAAAGAAGTTGTATTCCGTATGAAGGGAAATGATGTGTATCCAAAGATGAAGTGGGAGATGGGGGTGCATCGCGTTCAGCGTATTCCTGCAACGGAGAAGCAGGGAAGAATTCACACCTCTACTGTCTCTGTTGCAGTACTCCCTGTGTACCAGAAGACAACGATTGAGTTAAACCCTGCGGACCTTGAATTCGAGACATCTCGATCAGGGGGAGCAGGAGGGCAGAACGTGAATAAAGTGGAGACTGCGGTGCGAGTTATTCATAAGCCAACAGGTTTAAGTGTGCGCTCTACAATGCATCGCACCCAGCTAAAGAATAAGGAAGCAGCGCTTGAACTCCTTCGCTCGAAGCTCCAAGCGATAAAGGATGAAGAAGAGAGGAAGAAGATTGAGGGTGAGCGTCGTGCACAAATTGGAACAGGGGATCGTTCCGAGAAAATTCGTACCTACAATTTTCCGCAGGATCGTGTCACTGATCACCGTATTAAAAAATCATGGTCGAACCTTCCCGGAATTCTCGAAGGGGAAGTAGGAAAGATTATCGATGCGCTTATTGAAGCACAGGAACTGCTTGATAATGAAGCGTAAATAAACAGCTATATGATTACGAAAGAAGAAATACAACAGCTCGCAGAACTCGCGAGAATTCGCCTCTCCGAAGAGGAGGTGGAACAATACGAAAAGGAATTTGAAACGATTCTTGCCTATGTACGCCTTGTACAGGAGGCACCGCTTCCGGAGCTTGATGATGAACATATTCTCACAAATCGTCTTCGAGATGATGAAGAAGCGTATGAGGCTGGGTCTTTCACGAAAGAACTTCTCCGCGAGGTTCCTCATCGAGAAGGTAACTACGTGAAAGTAAAGAAAGTCCTTTAACGATTGGTACTATGATTGATTTTAGAACAACAACAATTAGAGAACTCCACGAGCTTCTTAAGAGGGGAGAGGTAAGCGTGCGAGATTTGTTTGATACGAGTCTCTCCCGTATTAAAGAGAGGGATGATGAGATTCATGCTTTTCTCGAGGTATTTGAGGAACAGGAGCTTCCCTCTTTCAATGAAGCATCTCTGTTGAGCGGAATTCCCTTCGCAACGAAGGATAACATTCTCTTTAATGGACTACGCGCAGGTGCTGCATCGAAGATTCTTGAACCCTATCGTGCAACCTACGATGCGAAGGTTGCAGAGATTTTGAAGAGTGCAGGAGCATTTCCTGTTGGGAGAGTGAATATGGATGAGATGGCGATGGGAACGTCTACGGAAAACTCTGCATATGGTCCAACAAAAAATCCTCACGACACTTCTCGTGTTCCGGGAGGATCTTCTGGGGGGTCTGCGGCTGCGGTTGCAGCGGGAATGGTCCCTTTCGCGCTTGGCTCTGATACAGGGGGATCAATTCGGCAACCAGCAGCACTCTGTGGTGTTGTTGGACTTAAGCCGACTTATGGGAGCGTTTCTCGTCGCGGACTTATGGCAATGGCATCATCGTTCGATGTGATTGGGCCAATTACAAATTCCGTAGAAGACGCAGAACTCCTCTTCTCGATTCTCTCGGAAGAGGATGATCTCGACCAAACGAGTGTTCCGCTCTCCGTGAGGGAAAAGTATCGTAAGCAGGAGTATGGAAAGCGTATTGGTGTCCCCCGTGCATTTCTTGAACAGGAAGGGATACAGAAAGAGATTCTTGAGAATTTTTACGCTATGCTTGAGAAGTTAAAAGAGGAGGGGTACGAAATCGTCGATGTAGAACTTCCTTCCTTTGAATACGCACTCGCAACGTACTACATTCTCCAACCTGCGGAGGTATCATCAAACATGTCGCGTTACGATGGGATTCGTTACGGTCTCTCCGTAGATGGAGGAACGCTCCGCGATGTGTATGAGAGAACGAGAGAAGAGGGATTCGGAAAAGAGGTGAAGCGTCGTATTATGCTTGGAACCTATGTACTCTCTGCGGGATACCACGATGCTTACTACTATCGTGCGCTTGAAGTGAGGAAGTGGATTCGTTCAGAGCTTCGTGATGTGTTCTCTCGTGTTGACCTCATTGCGTCTCCGACAGCCCCATCACTTCCATTCAAGTTTGGGGAGAAACAAGATCCACTCTCACTCTACCTTGAAGATATTTTCACAGTTCCCTACAACCTTGCAGGAAATCCTGCAATCTCTATTCCGTCTGGAATAAGTGGAGAAAGGCTCCCATTTGCAATTCACTTCGCAGCACCGCTCTTTTCTGAACACATTCTCTTTGAAGTAGGAAAGGATGTGGAGAAGGTGAGAGGTGAGATTCCACTTGCGTAACTTAAAAGAGGTTTTAAAACCCTCTTTTTTCTTTGGAGAATTTCAAGAAAGCAGTATACTAGGAAGGTATGTTTTCTGCTCCGTGGATTCAGAACCTTATACAAGTTGCTCAAATTGTTGCTGCTTTTATCTCCATTCTCTTTCTCTTTGGAATTATCTACTTCACGATGAAGAGGATGGAGCTACGTGAAAAGGAACGTGAACGATGGGATGCTCACTTTGCACAGGTGCGAAAAACTGATGGACGAGAGGAGGTGAGTGCTGATGCGAGAGAGTGGGGTGCAATCCGAGACCTCTTTCATTCTCAAGAAGAGAACGACTGGAAGCTTGCACTCCTTCGCACAGATGCATTCATTGAGGATCAGCTCACACGTGCTTTCTCTCTCGATCAAAATCTATCGTATGCAGACAAGTTGAAGGGACTCACTCATGGAGACATCCCCCTTCTCGACGAGGTGTGGAATATTCATAAGTTGAGGAACAGACTCGCACACGAAAAAGGGAACTTCCGTATGAGTCGAAGGGAAGCTGATGAGATGATGCGCTCTGCCGAGAACATTCTTGAATACCTTAGTTGTGATTGCCTATGAGTACAAAGAGGAGAAAAAAGACTCAGTCATTCTACATATTTGGAAAGAACCCAGTGTTTGAATACCTCTCCCGAAACCCTGAGCAGATGATGCGTATACTCGTATCTGACGCGCTTCCTGTGGGAGAATTTTCTCGTATCACAGAACGTGCAAAGCAGGAGCGAATCCCGGTATCGCGCGTTGCGAAAAAGAACCTCACACGCTACGTGGGAGATGTTTCCCATCAGGGGGTCATTGCACTCGTGAGGACATTCCCCTGCACAGAACTCGATGATTTTCTTGGAGCACTTCATACAGAGGAGAACCCACTCGTGCTCGTACTAGACCACATTCAAGATCCACATAACTTCGGTGCAATTGTGAGAACTGCAGTTGCCGCGGGAGTGAGCGGTATCTTTATTGCGAAAGATAACCAAGCATCAATCACTGGGACGGTATTCAAAACCTCGGCAGGAACAATCCTCTCTATTCCGATTATTCGGGTGGCAAATCTCGCACATGCAGTGGGGAAGTTAAAGAAGCGGGGTTTTTGGATTGCGTCATTTAATCTTCCTGAAGAAGGAGAACGAGAGAGTGTATACTGGGAGCATCAAGTCGCGAATGACCCAATGGTGTTCGTATTTGGTTCGGAAGGGAAGGGGGTCTCTGATCGAATGAAGAAAGAATCGGATTTCATTCTCTCCATTCCAATGGAGAATAGTGTTGAGTCTCTCAATGTATCCGTTTCGGTCGCAATCGCAGTGTATGAGTGGAAGCGGCAGAAAGCACAACATCACCATTAGCGCGTAGTGAGTATGATAGAGAGAGCAAAAAGAGTTTTATTCAAATCCTTTTCTCGCGTGGGGGAGACCGCACTCCTCCTCGCTCTTTTCACCTTTCTCTCCCAGCTCATCGCGCTCTTTCGTGATCGTTTTCTCGCGGGAAAGATAGGGGCAGGAGAGTCGCTCGATGTGTACTACGCAGCATTTCGTATTCCGGACGTTATCTTTATCCTCCTTATCTCACTCGTATCTCTCTCTGCATTCCTTCCTCTCTTCCAAAGAGAGCTCGCAAAAGGGAAGGAGGCAGCAAGACGTACCCTCGATGAGGTATTCACCGTATTCATCCTCCTCGTATTTTCCTTGGGGGTGCTCTCATTCATTTTCGCTCCACTTATCGTAGAGAAGCTCTTTGGTGGATTCTCCCCTCACGCAATTCAGGAGACGGTTACGCTCACCCGCATTATGCTCCTCTCTCCTGTCTTGTTGGGAATCTCAACTATTTTTGCAACAGTAGTGCAAACCGCGAAAAAGTTCGTCGTCTATGCGGTTGCTCCTGTTCTCTATAACCTAGGGATTATTATCGGAATTCTCTTCCTCTATCCTCACTTTGGGATAGAGGGGGTTGCGTACGGAGTGATTCTCGGTTCCCTCTTCCACTTCCTCGTGCAGTATCTCGTCGTTGCGAGAGAGTCATTTACCCCTCGTTTTCTCATAAGAGGAATTCGCTGGGGTAAGATTGCCTCTCTTATGAAGACATCACTTCCTCGTGTAATCACACTCTCCCTCTCCCAACTTTTTCTCCTCTTCCTCCTCTCTTATGCGGCGCGGTTTCAAGAAGGGTCTGTTTCCCTCTTCCAACTCTCGTTCAATATTCGTTCTGTTCCGCTCTCGCTCATAGGGCTCTCTTACTCTGTTGCAAGTTTCCCTATTCTCGTAGCGCTCTACCAGGAGCAGAAGTATCAAGAGTTCTTACGGTCCATCTTTTACCCACTACGTCAGATTGTATTCTGGTCGCTCCCTGCGATTACTCTCTTCATTGTGCTTCGCGCACACATCGTGCGTGTGATTCTCGGGACAGGTCGTTTCGATTGGTCGAATACGAAGATTGTCGCCGCTTCGCTCGCAATCCTCTCTCTTTCCGTTCTCGCACAAGGGGTAAACCTTCTCATTATTCGTGCGTACTATGCGAGTGGGAAGACGTGGAGGCCGTTCTTTGTCCTCTCTTCCTCTCTCCTCGCAACGTTCCCATTCCTCTTTTTCGTAGTTCGTCTCTTCACCCATAATCAATCTTTTCGTTCTGCCGTGGAAACGCTCCTTCGGGTGAATGGGGTAGCGGGAACAGAGGTGCTCACACTTTCTCTCGCCTACGTCTTCTGGGTCTATATGAGCCTCCTCCTCTTTTCGCTCATCTTCCCAATTGATTTTCCCTACATAAAAGACTCTCCACTTAAGCTTACTCCATGGAAGTCTTTCTTCCAATCTCTTTTTGCGAGTCTTTTCTTGGGAGGGATTCTCTACCTCTCTTTGAAGTTTACCGCACCACTGTTTGATCAACATCATACGATCACCCTCTTCCTCCATGGAGCAATCTCTGCATTCTTTTCACTTCTCGTGTGGTTTGCATTTCTCCTCTTCGTGAAGAATGAAGATGCTTGTGCTTTTAAACGCGTTCTCCTTCGTTTCATTATTTCGTTCAAAAAGAGGCTTCGCAAAGGAGACATCGTAGGAGATATTGAAATGCATTCCTAATTACGCTATGCTAGACGTGATGAGACATATGAAATCTACAGAAAAACGCCACCACTTTGCAGTGTATGGGCCACGACACGGAGATTGGTTCGACGACGAATCACTCCTCTCGCTCGCAATTCAGCTTGGGAAGGAAATTGCCGGGCGACAAGGGATTCTCGGAATCCCTCTCGTTCCAGGTTTTTCGCAGTGGGTAGCAAAAGGAGTGAAAAAGGGAGACGGGTCCTGCGTTCTCGGATTTTCTCCTGCTGCAAACGAAGAGGAACATCGGACTCGTTATGGGCTCCCGCTCAAATTTGTTGATACAGTCATCTATACTGGCTTTGGTTCAACCGGAGCAGAACTCCTCCTCTCTCGTTCCTCGGATGTAGTTATCTTCGTTCACGCAGGGATTGACCTCTATCACGCTTTCCTCGTAGCACGCGAGCAAGGGAAAGAAATTCGTTTCTTTTCTGACCCCTCACTTGGAAAGGATGAGCTCCTCACCTACCTTCGAGAAAAAGGGGAATTGAAAGATGAGGGGGTTCTTGTTACGAACATTCTCTCACAACTTTTGAAAAATTAAGAAATCAACGCTTCCTAATTTTTACACATTTTTCATATGTATGAAGTATGTGTAAAACTTGCATTTTAATGATGATTCTATACACTATATTGAGTGTAATCAGTAACACACTCGCGTATGACAATGCCCCCATTTCAACATTTCAGTGAAGATGCAAAACGAGCGATTCGTCGTTCGCATGAGATTGCAATTGAGCATGGACAGAACAACGTTTCTGCTGTCCATTTGCTCGCAGCAATCGTTTTTGACGATGAATCACCACTTGCGCTCCTCGCAGAGAAACTTGGGTTTCAATACGATCAGCTCCTTAGTGATCTCATTGATAAACTAGAAAGCGAACGTGCTGCAAATTCTTCTGTCGTGGAAGGTCCACAGCAGATGTTCCTCACTGCTGACCTCGCGCAAGTTATTGAACATGCGATGGCGGTAATGAGAGAGCGAGGGGAGACCGCGAGTAATTCTCAACAGATTCTCATTTCTCTTGCTGCCATTCCGAGCGATGCACAACAGTTCCTCCTTCAAAGAGGAATCACGAGGGAGAGAATGCAGAGTGGGCTTCAGGAAATTGAACAGGAGAAGGAACAACTCGAACGCTCCTTTGAGCGTAAGTATCGAACACTCCTCAAATACTCAGAAGACCTCACGCGCCTTGCTCAGGAGCATAAACTTGACCCTGTTATCGGTCGCGATGAGGAAATCCAGCGGCTCGTTCAGATTCTCTCTCGTCGAGTGAAGAACAACCCTCTCCTCATCGGTGAACCGGGAGTAGGGAAGACAGCAATTGTAGAAGGACTCGCACAGCGCATCGTGCGAGGCGAGGTTCCGCAGAACCTTGTTGGGAGCCATCTCATTATGCTCGATATGGGACTCCTCCTTGCGGGGACGAAGTATCGAGGAGAATTTGAGGAACGACTCAAACGAATTATTCGCGAAATTGAGAACGGAGATGAGAATGTGATTCTCTTCATTGATGAGATACACACACTCATCGGGGCGGGTTCCTCTGAGGGATCAATGGATGCAGCGAACATTCTCAAACCTTCGCTCGCACGCGGGAGGCTTCGCCTCATTGGGTCCACGACGCGTGATGAGTTCCAAAAATACTTCGAGCGTGATCGTGCCCTCGTGCGACGTTTTCAAACAGTTTACGTGGAGGAACCAAATCCTGAGGAGTCAAAGCGCATTCTCCAAGGGCTTCGATCGCACTACGAACTCTACCATGGGGTGAGGATTGCCCCCGAAGCAATCGATGCAGCGGTTGACTTCTCTGTTCGCTACATCAACGATCGCAATCTCCCTGATAAGGCGATAGATCTCCTTGACGAGGCTTCCTCTCTCGTGAAGATTTCTCTTCAAGATTTGCCACAGGACGTGAAGGAAGCGAGTGAGCAGTTAAAAGCACTCGAGATAGAGAAGGAAGCAATTCTTGCAAAACGTATTCCGGAAGGAGAGAAGAAGCGAAAACTCCGTACAATTGAACGGAAGATGGAACGTATTCGCTCATCGGTAGGAGAGATTGCAGAGAAGTGGAAGAAGGAGAGAGAACTCTTTGAAACAATTTCCTCATTCTCGAAAGAGATCGAGTCGGCGAAACGAGAAGCAGATCGCGCAGAGCAAGAAGGTTCATTTGCGGAAGTTGCGAACATACGGTATGGACAAATTCCACTTCTTGAGAAGAAACGTTCCCAAGCGCAGTCGAAATTGAACCGTTTACAGAAGGAGAGTGCGCTCCTACGCGATGAGGTTGCACGAGAAGATATTGCGCGTGTTGTCTCTCGATGGACGGGTGTCCCCCTCACAAAGATGATTCAGAGTGAACAGCAACGTCTCTCACAACTTGAGGATATTCTTCGTGAACGCGTGAAAGGTCAGGATGAAGCAATTCAGAAACTTGCTGATGCAATCCGTCGTTCTCGTCTTGGAGTATCCGATCCAAAACGCCCGATTGGCTCTTTCCTCTTCCTTGGTCCTACGGGGGTAGGGAAGACAGAGCTCACGAAAGCGCTCGCGGAGTTTCTCTTTGGGGATGAGAAAGCACTCGTGCGAGTTGATATGTCTGAGTTTATGGAGAAGCACACAGTCTCGAAGCTTGTAGGTGCACCTCCAGGATACGTGGGATATGAAAATGCAGGAGTTCTCACAGAAGCGGTTCGTCATCGTCCGTATTCCATAGTTCTCTTTGATGAAGTGGAGAAGGCACATCGTGATGTGTTTAACATCCTCCTTCAAATTCTTGATGAAGGGGTGTTGACCGATAACAAAGGGAGGACGGTTGATTTCCGCAATACCATCATCATCCTCACTTCAAACCTTGGAGCGGAATACTTTCAGAAGATGCAATCCATTGGATTCTCCACAGAGGAGAAGCGAGAGGAGGGGAATCTCGTGTTCCTCAAGGACAAGGTGATGGAAGCGGTGAAAGATTTCTTCCGCCCAGAGTTCCTCAATCGACTCGATGAGATTATCCTCTTCAATGCGCTCACGAAGAGAGACTTGAAGGAGGTTGTTACAAAGGAAATTCAGATACTCGAGCAGCGTCTCGCGACGAAGGGAATTCGTGTGAAGCTCGATGCTTCTGCAATCCAGTACCTCATTGAGAAAGGGTTTGACCCGAAGTACGGAGCGCGTTCGCTCAAGCGCGTAATTGAACGTGAGCTCACGAACCTTATCGCGCGATCACTTATGGATAATAAAGATGGTGACGGAACGACGCTCTCCGTTCGCTCCGATGGGGAGCAGCTCCTCCTCAACACACAGAAATCGAAGACAACAGCTAAAAAGAAAACGCGCTCTCGCATCGTGGGAAGAAAGCTTGCAAAGACAGCGTAATTTGATAGAGTAGGGCTCGGTGGGAGATCCCCCTCTCCCACCGCCTTGCGTCGGTGGCAGAGTGGTCAATTGCACCTGACTGTAAATCAGGCGGCGTTATGCCTACGGCGGTTCGAATCCGTCCCGGCGCACACAGGAGAGAGGAATACCTATGTGTTCCTTTTCTTTTTCTTCCTTTTTTCTTATACTCTTGCCATATGGGATACAAATCGAGCGCATACTACTTTATGGTGTTCATCGTTGTCGCTGTAGGATTTCTCTCTTTCATTCCGGTATTTCGGAGAAAACTCTCACAATCAGAGGAGGTATTTCTCCATTCTCATATGAGAATTGCACGCGTGAGCGTGCTGGAGGAAGGAGAGAGGGGTGATGGGATGAGAGGTGTCTGTATTACGAATCCTGATGTGCTCTTTGTGGAAAATCTCGTTGCGGAAGACGTGGGAAGTTTCATATGTCGAGATTCAGACAAGAGTTTTGTTCTCGCGGTGGAAAAAGGAGGAAGGTGGTACTGTGTAGATAGTGATGGTTTTACTGGATACGTAGAGGAGAATGCAATCGGAGAAACTTGCACTTCTTAGCATTTTCCCTATAATA
>JALVPH010000062.1:0-1049 GCA_027031875.1 Candidatus Parcubacteria bacterium
CTGTATGTTTTTGTTAATCCTTCTTGTTTAATGATTTTACTGATAGTGCTTACAGGAACAAAAATACCTTTCTTTTCAAGTCTCCAATGTAATTTGAGTGCACAAAGTTTTGTTTCTTTTCGAAGAGCAATAACTTCTTCTTTTATTTGTATAGGTGTTTCTTTTGGACTTGTCTTTGGTCGTGTACTCTTTGGTATGAGTCCTTCCATACCGTGTTCTTCATATGCTTTCTTCCACCTCTTGAGACTTCGTAGTGAATACGGACAAAGTTGTGCTACTTCAACAATTTTCTTTTCTTTTTCTATGATAGGTTTAATCCATCTCCATCGTTCTTCTTGTATATTTTTACTCATAGTTATTACCATTATTACTAGTTTAGTAATGTGAGTAAAAAGTGCCAAATGTGTTTAGACATTACAAAAAACTATTGACATTTATACACACTTGGTATATCTTACACACGTATACGACCGGGTAGTTCAATGTAGAACAACCGCCTTTTAAGCGGTTGATGCGGGTTCGAATCCCGCCCCCAGGTCGCGATGCGGTGCACATGCACCGCTTTTTTTTATCTTCCTATTCCTTTCTCTCAAGAATCACGAGCGATTCAGTATGTGGTGTTTTTGAGAACAGGTTATACGCTTTAAGAAAACGGATACGGTAGTGTTCATAAAACTCACGAATGTCTTGCTCTTGTGTTTCTGGGTTGCAAGAAATGTAGATAACATAGCGAGGGCGAGTATCGCGAACCCTTTCTCGTGTTTCTTTTCGTAAGCCTCTTCGTGGGGGATCGAGGATAAGGATTTGATCTGGTTGTATGAGTGAGAGCGCTTTATCAACTTCTGTTTCATACGCGCGGAAGTTATTTATTCCATTTTCCTCCGCGTTTATTTGTGCGTAGTGATGAGAGAGTGGACTTCGTTCCACAGAAATAACTTCTGAAACGAGATCTCCGAGTTCAATTCCGATAAGCCCAATCCCCGCAAAGAGATCGAGGAGGGGAAGAGAAGTATGGTGAGGAATATGTTCTGTAATGAATGTCAGCACAT
>JALVPH010000062.1:1059-3014 GCA_027031875.1 Candidatus Parcubacteria bacterium
AGTGTGTAACGACAATTCCTTTTAGGGTTGCATTGTGTTGGGTGAGAAAGCGTTCCCACTCAGCCTTTTTGATTGGAAGCTTCTTCCTGTTTGTGTGTGGAAAGAGAGCGAGCGCAACAACACGATTCTCTAAAAAGGAGTAGCGAAGAATGAGGTACTTTATTTCCTTTGCGTGAAGTTTTTGTTGACGAAAGAATTGACGAAATTGTTTTGCGCTTTTCTCAAGGAGTGGGTGCGCAAGAATATTTTCCTTTTGCACAACTTTTCTCGTTTCTCCATCACCTCGTGTATACATTGCAAAATCAATTCCTTCTTTCGTATCAATAAAAAGCTGTGCAATTTTATTTCGGTACCCAATTTCATTTCGCGCATGGTAGTGTATTTTCCCATCGTATGGGTAGTTTTTATAGAGTTCTCGGAAGAGTTGCTCTTTTGTTGTATTTTCCGCGCTTGCTTTAAGATATTTCCAAGGAGCATTCGCATCGTAGAATGGTGCTCTTTCGGGAGTGTATGTTCTCATTGGAGAGGGGGTGAGAATTGAGAGAATTTTTCCATAGCGAACTCCTTCTCGTTCTTTATATTCTTCAATAAGAATCTCATCGCCAGGAAATGCTCCGAGAATAGAGTATGTGACGCCTTTCTCGTGAGTAATTCCGTGACCGCTCCTAGACAGCGTTTCAATGGTGAGTATTTTTTGCACTTTCTCCATAGAGGAGAGTATACGTGAGCTTTTTCTGTGTTCAATCCTTTTTATCTGCTATACTCATAATATTATTCGTTGTTGAAGTTAATCGTAGAAAGTGTATGAATAAAGTCATTATTACAACAGCTATCACTCTCTCACTTCCTCTTTCTGTGTTTGCGTTCTCGATGGGTGTATCAGGAGCTACAGAAGCTGAAGTGGGAGTGTCAGATGAGGCAACTGCTCAGGTTAGTGGGCATCATGCAGTAAGGATTAAGGGTGTTCCTATAGTAAAGCAGTTTGAAGGAGATGGGAATGGTTCTATGGAAGTTAAAAAGATCCCAGAAGAAAGGACACCTCTTCCTTTTTATGGAAGAAATGGCGAGCATGAGAAAGAAGCTGGTGCGGTGACAGATAATATTCGAATAGAAGTAAGGGGAGATGCAGGCGAGACTGTTCAGGTGAAAGGAAAAGGGGGTGTAAAAGCAGAAGTAAAATACAATCCTTCGCAACACGCTGGAGCAGGTGTGAGTGTTTCTGTTTCGGAAAAGATAGCAAAACTCTCTCGAATCTCTCATTCTTCGGATTCTGAAAGTAATGGAAATCACGAAGTTCATATCCAGCTTGATGATAAGGAAAAAGCAGAAATTAGTGCACATCTCACAGAAAAAATTGAGAAGGATCTAGAAATCAATGGAATCAATGAGGTTGAGCTTACGACAGGGGAAGACGGAAATGTGTACTATGAGGTGAAAGCAGAAAAGAAAGTAAAGATTTTTGGACTCTTTAATATAGACGCTGAGATAGAAGTTAAAGTTGATGCACATACAGAGGAAGTAGTAAGCGTTGAAGAACCTTGGTATATGGTATTTGCGTTTTTTGGTTAGGAGAAGGATAGCGTTATAAAACAATTATGTTGTCTTATATTCACTTTGCCTTCAAGTATAGAATGAAACACAAAGGTAATAATAGATATATTTTACATTTATTTACTAACAACTAGATCTGCTATCAAGTATGAACATACGAGGAAAAGTTATCGTTCTCGAGGGGGTAGATGGAGCGGGGAAGACGACACAGCTTGAATACCTTCGCTCCTATCTCTCGCTTCCTGAACAAGGCGAGCGTTTTGGTAAGACGGTTTTTGTCCACGAACCTGGTGGAAATGAGGTAGGGGAGAAGCTCCGTGAAATCATTCTCTCTCACACAATGGATGCGAAGACGGAAATTCTCCTCTTCTTCGCGTCGCGAAATGAGTTGCTCCAAAAGACGG
>JALVPH010000062.1:3024-3330 GCA_027031875.1 Candidatus Parcubacteria bacterium
CGTATCAAGTGTATGGGCGACAGCGAGAAGACTTGCGAGATTTCGTTCTTTCCCTCTCGCGAGAAATTGTTCCGGAGCATTTTGTTGATCATCTCTTCTTCCTTGATCTCGATGTAGAAATTGCGAAAGAGCGCGATCAATTACGAGATTCTGAGAGTACTCGTTTTGATTTAGAAGGAATTGAGTTTTTCAATCGCGTGAGGGAAGGGTATAAGCGAGAACTTCCACGATATCCGCATACCATTATTGATGCCTCCCGCACACGCGAGGAGATTCGCGAGGAGCTTATTCAGGGAGTTGAGAAGA
>JALVPH010000063.1 GCA_027031875.1 Candidatus Parcubacteria bacterium
TGAGAATCACATGAGAATCGGTATCCTTAAACATATCTCCCTCAACCACATGTTTCGCGAGGGTGCTCACCTTCTCTTCTCGTGTAGGAGAAATCGCATACACAGGAGCAGAGACGCTGTCAGCATCTTCTGTGTAATCATCACGGTGGATGAACCCACTTTGAATCTCTGCAACCCCTTTCTGCCGTACTGCGTAGGATTCTACTTCCGGAAGTGAATCGAGGAGTCTGAGAATATCTTCTGTGCGGTCAATTGCCTCGTGGTGTGGGAGAGGAGTGAGAAATACATCTCCAGTGAGCTGATCTCTGCGTTGCTGTGTGCTCCCCTCAATAATTCCCACAAGAATTCCCGGAACTACGACGAGGCTTAAGAAGGTGAGTGTCATAATGAGCACAATGAGAATTGTTACCCAAACTTTCCCTCTCTTTATCTGGCGAAATGCGAGAAAACGCGCGAGCTGAAAAGATCGCGTAAACTGTTTTCCTTTTTTAATCGCCTCCTTCATACCATTAGTTCACTTCATTAGGAGAGATAATGAGATCGCCTTCACGAAGTCCAGAGATAATTTCTACCATTCCATCATTTCCTCTCACCCCTGTTTCTACTTCTCTCTCTTCCTCATCTTTCTCATTCTTCACAACAACAAAGGTTCTCCCTTCCTTCTCAATAAGAAAATGGTATGGAACACGAATGACATGTTCCTTGATGAGTTTTGAAAAGGTCGTTGTCGCACTCATCCCGATGCGCACCTTCTCATCTTGATTGAGAAATTTCACATCTGCTCCATAGAGCGCTGACCCTTCTCCTCCTTTTTCTATTTCGTCAACCTTTTCTACCTCTCCTTCGTAATGAATCTCTGGATATGCATCGAGGGTAATATCTGCCTTCTCTCCTACCTGAATGCGATTCACATACACCTCGGGGACATCGAGAACAACTTTCTTCTTTCCTGAAATGAAGTGAATCACAGGACTAAAAGCCCCCACAATTTTTCCCGGTTCTAAATCATTCCTCGCGACAATTCCGTCGAAAGGAGCACGAATTTTCCCATCCTCGAGTGCGAGGAACGCACTTCTCTCTTGGAGGAAAGATCGCTCTGTGAGTACATGGGTGTAAGGGAGTCCCACAAACGAATCATCATGGAGCTTTCTCTTTTGAAGGGAGAGCTTCTCCTTAAGTTCGTCATATTTCTTCACTGCTTCATCATAGGCACGCTTCCGCTCAAGGTAGTGAGGAGAATCAGTGTTCGGAATACGCACCTCCCACAGGGTATTGTCATACCAACTCACATTCGTTGGAGAGAATTGGATGAAGAGTCCGTTCTTTCCAAGCTTTCCTGGCTGGTACACTTTTACCGGGTAGTAATCTTTCTCCTCTAATCCAGTAAGCTCAAAAGAGTAACCTGAGGGTGTGTGTGACCGATACACATGGATAAGATATCTTCCCTCTTTTCCACCTTTGTATACTCCTGTGACCACTGGAGCAGGAACGAGACGCGTTTTCGTCACCGCATTTTCCTTCACGAGTTTTGCCTGTAAATCGGAAGAGAGGAGTTCATTCCAGAGCGCATCCACACGCGCCTTCTGTTCAGCGAGGAGCTTCTCGTACTCAATATTTGCTTCCTCTGAGGAAACTTCTGTGTCAATCTGCGTGAGAAATGTGTCAAATCTCGCACGTTCAGCTTGCGTTGCCTCTCGCGACATATCGAGTCTTGCGAGCACTTGCCCTTTTTTTACTCTCTGTCCTTCCCTCGCATACACCTGTGCAACGCGTCCTCCTCGCGCGAAACCGAGGTCAACACGGTGTTCATCGTCCACTACCCCTGCGAGGTGAATCTCGTCACGAATATCTCCATAGGAAACTTGGTAGGTGCTCCGTTGATTTTCGTTCCTTCTCATAAGGGAGGAAACGAGAAAAACAGCCCCTAAAATAAGGATTCCAAAGAAGACATAACTGTACCAATTCCTTTTATTTTTTATCTTCATAACTTGTTATGATAACATTATCAAACATAATAGCGAGCAATAAACTCATCACGAAAATGAGAAAACGTTCCATCCTCAATCGAATTGCGAATATTCTCAAAGAGCTTTATGAGGAAGAAGAGATTGTGAATAGATCCAAGTACTTTCCCTAACATTTCATTTTCTCTATGAAGATGAGAGAGGTAAGCACGAGTATAATTTTGGCAAGTGTAACACCCACACCCTTCCTCGATGGGGCGAAAATCCTCGCGGAATCTTGCATTACGAATTTGAATTGGTCCGTCATGTGTATAGAGACGGCCATGTCGCGCAACACGCGTAGGCGACACACAATCGAAGAGATCTACTCCATTTTCTACTGCTCCAAAAATATCAATTGGCTCTCCGATTCCAAGAAGATGTCGTGGTTTTTCCTCTGGAAGAATTGCATTCACCCATGCGACCGCAGTTCCAATATCTTCCTTGTTGAAAGAGCCACCAATTCCAAAACCATCAAACGGCATTGCAGAGAGAACGCGTGCGGACTCCTCACGCAAATCCTGAAAACGCCCTCCCTGAACAACCCCAAAGAGTGCTTGCTTCTTCTCTCTATCGAGTTCCTCGTGACGCATAAGAGAACGCTCTGCCCATCGATGCGTTCTCTCCATTGCCTCTTTTTGATACTCATAAGGGGCGAGCGGACTCGTACACTCATCAAAAGCAAATATCATATCTGCGCCGAGCTTCCATTGAATTTCCATCGATCGTTCTGGGGTAAAACGATGCCACGACCCGTCTCGTTGCGATTTAAAGCTCACCCCATCTTCATCAATGCGTGCAAACTTTTTCGCACGGAGACCTCGCTCGCTTGCAGGTTTATCCTCCCCACTCGCAATCTTTGAAACTCCACTCCCAAAGGCCTCACCAAGAGAGAATACTTGAAATCCTCCACTATCTGTCATCGTAGGTCCATCCCAGTTCATCATCTCTGCGAAACCTCCCGCGCGTTCAACAATATCTTCCCCCGGAGAGAAGTAGAGGTGGTAAGTATTCGCAAGAACCACCTGAGCGCCCATATCCTTTAACATCTCAGGAGTAATTCCTTTTACCGTTGCTTTTGTTCCTACAACGACAAAAGAAGGAGTCTCTATTGTTCCATGTGGTGTGGTGATGACCCCTGTCCGCCCAAGTTTTCCATCAAGTCGTTTTTGAATTGAAAAATGAAAGTGTTGCATGCTTGTCATCATAGCGATATTCTCTTTTTACACAAAGAGAGAAGAAGATAAAGTGAAAAAAGACGATTACTCGTCTTTTTTCTTCGGTAATTCTTTCAACTCAATGAAGAGTTCATCAAGTTG
>JALVPH010000064.1 GCA_027031875.1 Candidatus Parcubacteria bacterium
TCAACAACAAGTCCATAATGAAAGATATTGAAGAATCATTTAATGAGAGAAATAGGAATCTTACCATCAACGGAGAACATACAGAAAATCCACTCCTTGATTATTGGAAAGCTTTTTGGGAGGTAAACAAAGAGAATTATAAACTAGATGAGTACCTTGAAAAAAATACAGAAAAATTTGATTCAAAATACCTTAAAGATATTCGAAAGACGCTCAATAATTTCCTCATTAAGGACGAGAAAAAAGTGAGAGAAAAAGTGCGTAAACTAGAGCTCTAATTTGAAATGTTAAAAAGCGCGAGTCGTGATAGCACGACTCGCGCTTTTTCAAAAAAACTTACTTTCTATTAAAAATCTTCTCAAATGAAATTTCCATTACAATAGTAAACATAGTGAAGAACACAATCGTCATGAGAAAAACGGGGTGTGCATACTTATCTCCTATCGTATCAACAATCTGTTGAAGTGTAGACACAGGGTGGAGAAACATATCCCACGAATTCATACGGATATAACGACCGAGGTAAATTCCAAAAGAACTAAGAATTGAAACAATAAAGAGAAATACTCCACGATTTATTCTATGAAATGAATGGAATACACTCTCCTTCATTCTCATAAGACTAAACGAGGAACTCAGAACTCCTACACTCGCATAGAGGAAGAGCATCATTCCGTCATACCAAAGCATCCAATCCGGCCCACTCGCTCGAAGATGAATGAAATCAGTAACAAGATAAACCGCATTTGGAAAAAAGAGGAACCAAAGAACGAATGTGAGAAACTTGAGAAAAGGAACATGCTCTTTCTCATAGAGATAGACAAGAAATACAGGAACAAGTGCGAGGAAGAGGTTCCAGTTCATATAGAGATACCCATACTCCTTCACGAAAAAGATTCGTGAAAGGTTCATCACAAGCGCAAGCACAACCCAAGGAAGTGCAAGAGAAAAATATGTTCTGTATGCGTTTTTCATATTGGTATGATAGCGGAAAAATAAAAGAAGTGAAAGAGGCGAGCGGGGCGTAATACTACGCACCATCCGTTTTATAGACTCCGGACCCCTCACACAGAACCTGTGTGAGGGGCAGGTCAAGTTGGGAATGACAAAACACGAAGTGTTTTGTCTAAAGCGGGGCGGATGGTTTCCATCCGCCCCGCTTTATAGAACCCAAAAAGCAAGAAGATACAAAATTTACGAACGAAGTTTTTCTTCGAGAAACGCAGAAAGTTTTTCAATCGCTACCCTCTCCTGTTCCCCGGTATCACGATCACGAACCGTTACCGTATCTCGTTGTGCATCATCCCCTTCAAGCGTTTCGTAATCAACCACAATTGTGAATGGAGTTCCAATTTCATCTTGTCTGCGGTAACGCTTTCCAATGTTTCCGTTATCGTCCCATAGCACATCTCCAAACTGCTCTTTGAGGGAAGAATACACCTCACGCGCTTTTACTACAATATGCTCTTTATTTCTCACAAGAGGAAATACCGCAACTTTATACGGAGCAACTTCTGGCTTAAACGCAAGATACACGCGCGTTCCATTCCCAAGCGTATCCTCACGATACGCAGAGAGGAGGAGTGCGAGAATCGTTCGCTCAAGCCCAAGCGACGGCTCAATCACGTGGGGGATAAATGTCTCGCCAGTGTAAGGGTCTGTGTATTGAAGCTTGGTCTTTGAGTGTTCAGAATGTTTACTGAGGTCGTAGTTTGTACGATAGGCAAGCCCGTAGAGTTCCTTTCGTCCGAAAGGATAGTCAAATTCAAAATCAATTGTGCGTTTTGAGTAGTGTGCGAGACCAGTACCTGTTTTCTCTTCCTCGTGGATGCGACTCTCGTCAAGCCCGACACGCCTAAACCATTCATGCATCTGCTCTCTCCAATACTCAAAATACTTCTCCCAATCACGCTCATGAATAAAGTACTCCATTTCCATTTGTTCAAATTCACGAAGACGGAAAATGAAATTGCGCGGAGTAATTTCGTTACGGAATGCCTTTCCTATCTGTGCAATTCCAAAAGGAATTTTTGGATGCATTGAGTCCATCACATTCTTGTAGTTCACAAAAATTCCCTGCGCTGTCTCTGGGCGGAGGTAAGCGGTAGAGGAAGAATCAGAAGAGGAACCAAGTTGCGTTTTAAACATAAGGTTAAACTCTCGTGGATTTCCAAGTGGGTTTCCGTCAGGAGAGAGAATCCCCTTCTCTTCAACGAGTTTACACATTTCCTCGAAACGGAGCTCATCTGCATTCTCTATACCTGCATTCTCAAGAATATGATCGAGACGATACTCTTTCCCCGTCTTCGTATCAACAATAAGAGGATCAGAAAATCCTCCCACATGACCAGATGCGGTAAGCGCATTCTCCCCCATCAAAAGCGCTGCATCCAAAAGGTAGGTATCCTCGCGAGAGAATACGAACTGCTTCAACCAAAGCTCTTTTACATTGTGCTTAAGGAGCGAACCGAGCGGTCCGTAGTCATAAATTCCTGCGAGCCCTCCATAGAGTTCATTCCCTTGAAAGATAAACCCTCGCTTCTTCGCGAGAGAGACGATCTTTTCCATCTGTGTATCTCCTTGTTCCATATCTGAGAGTATAGCGATGATAGGAAAAAAGAAAAATACATTCTCTTTTACTTCCCTCTTTTCTCCTCTCCCTTATAATGAACTTATGGCATTTATCGATGAAGTAAGGCTCCATCTTAAAGCAGGAGATGGTGGAGATGGAGTTGTCCGATGGAGACACGAAAAATTCAAACCAAAAGCAGGTCCTGGTGGAGGTGACGGAGGTCGCGGAGGCAATGTCTATGTAGAAGCAATTCCAGACCTTGCCTACCTTGACACCTACAAGTTTAAGAAAGAGTTTCGTGCAGAGAACGGACAGGCAGGTGGAAGTTTTGGAAAAAAAGGGAGAAGCGGAAAAGACCTCGTAGTAAAACTCCCCCGCGGAAGTGTAGTAAAGAATCTCTCCACAGGAGAGGAATATGATCTCGATGAAGTTGGAAAACGAGTTCTTGTTCTCAAAGGGGGAGAAGGAGGGCTTGGAAACGAACACTTCAAATCATCCACAAATACAACTCCCTACGAATGGACCCCAGGGAAGCCGGGCGAGGAAGCAGATTTTCTTGTCGAGTTACGACTCTTTGCAGATCTTGGTCTCGTAGGACTCCCCTCCGCAGGGAAATCAACACTCCTCAATATGATTACGAATGCGAAATCAAAGGTTGGAGCGTATCACTTCACGACACTCGATCCTCACCTTGGAGATTTTCACGGATACATCATTGCAGATATTCCTGGAATTATTGAGGGAGCCTCTGAAGGGAAGGGACTCGGGCACAAGTTCCTTAAACATGTGTGGAGGACAAAAGCAATTCTCCACCTTATTGGTCTTGATTCTGACGATCCGATACGGGACTACCGTATTGTGAGGAATGAACTAAAAAAGTATGGGCAGGGGCTTGATCAAAAAGACGAGCTTATTCTCCTCACAAAAACAGACCTTGTTTCCGAAGAGGAATTGAAAAAAATAAAAGAGAAAATGATAAAAGAGCTTTCCCCTCGCCACCCCATCCTCTCCTACTCTGCTTACGATGAGGAGAGTATTCAAGCGTTGAAGGCGTTTCTCTCTTCGTTTTTGGAGAAGCAGAAGAAGGAAGACAAAAACCGCTCATAGAGATGAGTGGTTTTGTTTTTAAAGCGGGCGGCGCGTAATCTACGCACCGCCCGCTTTCTGGATTCCCAACCCCTCACACAGGTTCTGTGTGAGGGGCAGGTCGAGTGCGGAATGACAAAAAACTGCTTTGCAGTTTTTGAAGAGGCGGCGGCACATTCGTGTCGCCGCCTCTTTCTGGATTCCGCATCGAGTGCGGAATGACGAGGTGGTGAATAACGTAACGAGAGTACACTATGTATTACTTTCATTGTTACGATACGTCTTCTCCTCAAAAAGTTTGAGAGCATCAATGACAATCGGACGATGTTCAAACTTACGAAAATCTGCTTGGAGGTAGAGAACGGGATCTGTCCCCACTGTTCTTCCAGAGGACCCCGTGAGTCCAATCGCTTGCTCCTTCTTAATGGGGACGATTGGGTAGGTTCCCAAACTAATCTCCCGGAGCATTTTTTGATGCGCTCCAAACTTCACGAGCGGACGCTTCATATGACAGTAGAGTGTATGGAGCATGTAGCCATCTTCGGTCTGAATATCTGGATGAGAGAGGAGAACGTAGTACCCACTTAACGCCCCAAATCCGGAATACTCAAGCACGCCACCAAAAATGGGGTAGATTTCTCGACGTTCCCCCACCGCGAGCTCTATTCCAAGATGGAAACTCTGCTTCTCACCTGTAACTGGATGGGTGCGAAAACCGTAGAAGCCATATTCCTTCGGAATAAGCGAGAGGATGGACCTATCTTCCTTGAGAGGATGCTGTGGAGTGAGTGATTGTAACTGCGCGTAAACCTCTTCCCAAAATGGACGAAATACATCTGATTCTCCGGCGATGAGAACAGGATCTTCGAATGCTGGCCTATCAGGGCGTTTCTCTGTGTATTCTCGTATTGCAGGGAGAACAAGCATACACCCTTATCCTACGCCTCACAGGTAGAACAGACAAGCTTCTTTCGATTGAGTTGTTGTGCGGCGTTCATACTGTGTTGGTAGTAGAGACTCTTCAAACCAAGCTTCCACGCTTCGATATAGAGGAGGTTAATATCTTTTGCGGGAGTGTCAGGATGAATCATCACGTTTACTGACTGTCCTTGATCAATAAAAATTTGTCGTTCTGCTGCTTGTTTGATAACCGCCATCTGATCAATTTCAGCAAATGTTTTAAATACTTCTTTCTCGTGGTCAGTGAGGAAATCGAGATGTTGAACAGATCCATCGTGTACCTTGATAGAGGTCCACACATCTTTCGTATTCTTTCCCTTCTCTTCAAGTAACTTTACAAGGAATGGATTCTTAATCGTTGTCTTAATTTTTGCGACATCTTTCACGTAGCTATTTGACCAAATTGGCTCAATACTCTGAGAAACTTGCCCAAGAATGAAAGCACTCGAGGTAGTAGGAGCAACTGCCATAAGTGTTGCGTTTCTCCTTCCGTATCCCTTCAACACTTCTGGTTCCCCATAGCGTTCTGCCATCTCCTTCGAAGCGTTATACGCACGTTCTTTAATGGTGCTAAAAATCTCGTAGTTATACTTCGATGCCTCTGCAGAATCAAAAGGGATTGATTTTGATTGGAGGTAGGAGTGCCACCCAAGCGCCCCGAGTCCAATAGCGCGATTCTCCTTTGCAAAACGATACGCTTTTTCCATAAAGAGGAATACGCGCCGTTCCTCGAGCGTCTCTCCATCTCGATACTGCTCGAGCTTCTGGATGAAATCCTCCATTACCGCATCGAGGAAGTAAGTGAGTGTTTCCACTGCATCGGTATCTTTCCACTCATCATACTTTGCTAAGTTGATAGAAGAGAGACAGCACACGAACGACCACTCCTCATTAGAGGGAAGCATAATCTCTGTACAGAGGTTGCTCGCCTTAATTTTGAGCTTCTTATCCTTGTACACATCAACCGTGTTACGGTTCGCGTTATCAATGAAGATAATGTAGGGATATCCAAGTTCTGTACGACGCTGGATTACTTTTGCCCAAATTGTGCGCTTTTCTGCGTCCCCATCAATCATCTCTTGCATCCATTTATCAGTCACCGTCACCCCATGAGTGAGCTCTTGAATAGGATCCCCCTCTGTTCCAATTTTGAGAAACTCCTCAACATCAGGATGTTCTATAGGGAGGTAGGGAGCAAAACGCCCTCGCCGAACAGATCCTTGCGATACTACATCCACCATCTTCTCAAAGAGCTGCATAAAATGAACAGCCCCCGAAGAGTGCCCATTATTTTTTATCGGAGCTCCGCGATGACGAAGGTGACCAAAGAAACCAGAGGTTCCCCCACCCATCTTTGACATCATTCCTACCTCCGCCTGAGTATAGAGAATAGATCCCATATTATCCTCAATGCTTGAACCGAAACAGGAGATAGGAAGACCTCTCCTCTTTCCAAAATTTGACCACACCGGAGACGCGAGCGAAAAGAAGCCTCGCGACATATAGTCGTAAAACTTATCCGCAAATCCATCTACCTTAAGAAACTTCTCTGCAGTGTCTGCGATTTCTCGTATTCGCTCTTCCGGTGTCACCCCTTCTTCGAGGTATCCCGCAGCGAGAAATTTTCTACTTTCTTCTGTTAACCATTCCATAGTAAATAATCGTTTTAAACATTAGTTATATCTAAATTTCATTAGAAGAGATCATCTCCTGTAATACTCTTCGCTCGTTTGTTGTAATTGATAGAACGCTTTACAAAGAAATCTCCATGCTTCGTTCCAATAATTTCATCGTCAAACCATTCTGTTTCTTCGAGGAGTTTTTCGTCGGTCTCGAAGAGTGGTTTCATTCCAATACTCTTGAGGGAGTTATTGAGTCGATTCTTGATAAATTCTTTCACAACCGCTTTTGGAAGAAAATCGAGTTCTCCTTTTTCAAAAATCCAATCCACAATGTCTGCCTCTGAATCGTACGCTTCTTGGCAGATGTGATAAATATCTTCCTCCATCATTGCGTCAAACCACTCAGGATGTTCATCTTTAATAATGTTGATTACATCAATTCCGAAATCTCCATGAATCTGCTCCTCCTTTGAAGTTGCTTCCACTGCATTTGACATCCCCTTCAACCGATTCTGGAACTTGTTGAAGGACATAATGATAAGAAACTGAGAGAAGAGTGATACATGCTCCACAAAGAGGGAGAAAAGGAGGATTGATTCGGCGAACTTATTATTTTCATCACTCTTTGAGTGGCGGATTGCATCTTCAAGATAGTTTACACGGCGCATAATAACCGGATTTTGTTTCAACCGCTCAAACTCCTCATTCAAACCAAGAATCTCAAGGAGGTGGGAGTAGGCATCATGATGACGCACCTCAGACTCTGCAAACGTTGCTCCCACTGATCCAATTTCTGGCTTTGGAAGCTTGTGGTAGAGATCACTCCAGAAGGTCTTCACTGACACCTCAATCTGAGAAATGGCGAGCATTGTGTTTTTCACCGCATTCCTCTCAACATCATTAAGATGCACCTTATAATCCTGCACGTCAGCGGTGTAATTGAACTCTGTATGAATCCAGTAGGAGTGACGGATTGCATCTACATACTCGAGAAGCTCAGGGTATTCATAAGGTTTGAGGTTAATACGCTTTTTGAAGATATCACGACGACGCTCTTTCGCGCGCTCTTCACGGTAGAGGATGTATGCCTTCGCAACGCGATGAAAATCCGCTTCCATCAACGCATCTTCAACGAAATCCTGAATCTTTTCGATGTGAGGAATACAATCGTTTGTTTCCTTACAGACATCAATAAGGCGTTGGTAAACGAGTTCTGCAACTCTCCTTGCATCCTCCTCATTTCCATCGCCAACTTCAGCCATCGCCTTGAGAATGGCTTGTACAATTTTCTCGAGATCAAAGTCTTGAATTCTTCCATCTCGCTTTTCTATTTTTTGAATGAGCTGTTCGTTTTCCATAATAAAAATCTATGCTTAACCGCATAGATTGCTACAGAACACAAGTATCATCGGACAGAGAAAACACTCAGAGAGGAAGTCCTCCTCTGGGGTATCCATGTAGCAATCTACGCACGAATAACCAATGCGTGAGCATAGTATACACCGCGCGCGAGAGAGCTCCAAATTTTTCTACGAAAAAACAATGGAAAGAAAATTGTTCGCAACGCGTGTCAACGAACACTTTAAAAATCTCCTTATTTTTCTTGTATTTCTCATTGCTCCGCGTAAACTACAAGCAATGAACGTAAAAGGAACAATTGAAACACTTTTCAAAAAAGCAATTGAGGAACTCGGTTACTCTACAGAGAACTTTACTCTCGAGCGGCCAAAATCCCTCGAACATGGAGACTACGCGAGCCCTTTCGCGCTCAGTATTGCAAAGCAGGAGGGAAAGAATCCTCGTGAAATCGCGGAGCAAATCGTAAAGAAAATACAAGGAAATAAACTCCCTCCGCTTATTCAGTCACTTTCCGTCGAAGGGCCAGGTTTTATCAACATTACACTTACCCCCTCATTCTTTCTCTCTGTAGTAGAAGAAATTCAACAAAAACGAGGAAACTATGGGAAGCACGGTACGCTTAAAGGAAGGCGAATTCTTATAGAACACTCATCACCAAACCTCTTCAAACCATTCCATATTGGGCATATGATGAACAACACAATTGGTGAGAGCATTGTGCGCCTCGTAAAAAACGGAGGAGCGGAGACCACTGCCCTCTCCTATCCGTCAGACGTCTCTCTAGGAATTGGAAAGGCGGTATGGAAGCTGCTCGAGTACGGAGTGGAAAAACTCGACGAACTTGAAACACTTGAAGAAAAAGTAGCCTTCCTTGGGACATGTTATGCGGAGGGAACGCAGACACTGAAAGAGCATCCAGAGTATGAACCACGCGTAAGGGTAATTACACAAGATATCTATGAACACCGAGACACCGAAGCGTATAGAGCTTACCTGAAAGGAAAAGAGTTGAACCTTCAATACTTTGTGAAAATGACCTCCCTCCTCGGCTCTCATTTCGATGATTACATTTTTGAATCAGAAGCAGGAAAGGTAGGTGTAGAAATTGTGAGAGCGTGGATAGGAAAGGTTTTCAAAGAATCAGACGGAGCAATCGTTTTTGAACCGAGTGAAGAAGATGTGGAACAAGACCCACAACTCCATACACGTGTCTTTATCAACAAGGATGGGAATCCCACCTACGAAGCGAAAGATCTTGGACTTCTCAAATTAAAGTTCGAACGATACGATCCAGATACCTCAATCTTCGTAACAGACAATGAGCAAGGACCCTACTTTCGTGTCGTCTCCTATGTTGCAGGAAAGATACAACCGGAATGGAGAGAGAAAACGGTACACCTCACTCACGGAAGAATGACATTTAAGGGAGAAAAAATGTCTTCACGACTCGGTAACACGCCACTCGTATCTGAGATGCTTGATGTGGTGAAAGAGCTCGTATATGAACGCGCAAAAGAGAAAGACGCATTGAGCGATGAAGATGCAACGAAAATCGCAATCGCTGCGCTCAAGTATGTTATCCTCCGAACGCAAATTGGAAAATCGGTAAACTTTGATCCAGATACCTCGCTCTCATTTGAGGGTGATTCAGGACCTTACCTTCTCTACACCTACGCACGAGCAAAATCCGTGCTACGAAAAGCAGAGGAACAGGGAATTTCCTACAAGGTGAGCGAACTTCCTTCTGGATGGAAAACAACTTCACTTGAGAAAATCCTCGCACAATACCAAGAACACACAATCTCTGCACTCGAATCCTACAGCCCTCACATTATCGTAAACTACGCAACAGAACTCGCTCAAACCTTCAACTCCTGGTATGGAAATACACGCATTCTCACAGAGGAAGAAGCAACCCCTTATCGCCTCGCACTCGTAGAAGCAACGAGTATTGTTATTAAAAACGCACTTTATATTCTTGGAATAGAAACCCTTGAGAAAATGTAAGGTAATTCGTAACTATTCCGGACCAATTTCTCGAATCAAATCATACTCCGTATTGCGTAAAAGCCTGTAAATAAGCGGTAATATGTCTTGATCCCTGTGGTTAAAAC
>JALVPH010000065.1 GCA_027031875.1 Candidatus Parcubacteria bacterium
ATTGTTCCCTCATCGGTTTCGTATCCATTCTCTCACAATAGGAACATGGGACTCCTGCAACTAATCCTCCCATTCCTTTTGCCATCTCATTTCCCATTATTCCCATCATCCCTTCTTTTTCGATATCACGGAAAGTAATCGTCTTCGGGAGTGCGAACATTGATGGGTCAGGATTCCATGGTTCACATTTCATTCCTCCCATCTTTTCTGATAGTTTAAGTGATTCCACATCCGGGATATCTGGTGTATAGGTGGTATCTCCCTCAGAGGTAATAATTCCAATTCCGTTGCTGAGTCCTGGAATCATAAGTGCAGAACCCCAAGCGTACGTCTTTCCATCCTTTACGATTCCATGCATCTCCTTCTTCCCCATCTGCTTGTGGTTCAACACCATATCATAGCGATACATCGGACCATCGATATACATCGTGAGTTCTCCTGTTCCCGCGTCACCTTGCATCATCATTTTTGTACACTTTAGTGGTGTGTGAGCACTCACTTTTTGTTCAGAACCTTGTGAAGCCTTCTTGCTCGAACCAGAGAGTGACCGAACACCTGCAATGACAAGAACAAGGACAAGAGCTCCTAGTACGATACGTTTTATCATACGTCTATAATAAAATAACTTAACGAATAATGAGCACTACGAGTATAGAATAATTTCTAAGAAAAAGAAAGGAGTCTATTTTCCTCTTTTCCTCCTTTTCAGCTTCCCCTTCTTTCCTTCTCCAAATAGTTCATCCACCCATTCCTTCTTAAAAAGTCTACGAAGGACGTGATGCTTTGCTAGGATATGTTCTGCAGATTCAAGAATCTTCTTTGCCTTCCCATTATTTCTCTTCTCAAAAGCAAACTCAAGGGATGGAATGAGAGGTTCAAGAGAATGAATCATCGCATAGTAGTACCCCCTATTCTTTCCAAACCATGGTGCAAGTTCTTCCTTCGACTTAATCTTCCCTTGTGCTACTAACTCTCTTATGAGCGCACGAATTTTTCCAACCTCATCCGAACTTCCTTCAAGGATATGATCTATTTGTTCCTTATCGATAAAATGAAGTGACTTAACACTACCTTGGAGTTTTCTCAATCGTCCTGTATACTTCTCTGCTTTCTCAATCACCTTCTTTACCTCTCTATTGACAACATCTCTTACTTCTGGATGAAAATCGCGAGAAGTATGTTCAGCAATTTCCATGAATGTCGAGAACTTATCCTCAAGCTCCTTTTTATGTTCCTCAATTTTGGCAAGAAGTTCCTTTACACGATTTCGTATCTCATCAGCAAATCCTGACTCTTCAAACTTTTCGCGAATCTTATCATTAATTTTTTCTCGTAATTCACGGAGCTCCTCTAATTCTCTATATCCTTCTAAATTCACACGAAGGTACTCTTCATCTGAGACCTCATCACCTGAAGAAACTCCAAGTTTTTCCTTTAACCCTTCTGGAATAATATTTCCGAGTGTATTTCCTGCTTCCTTGTTTTTGAGGATACTCTCTTTATCTTTTTCTACTTTTTCCTCGAGAAGTCGTATCTCGTCATTAAGTGAACGGAGTTTTTCTACAAGGGTGTTCACTTGATTCTCTGAAAATCCTGCTTTCTCTAAAAACTTATTCTTTACGATATTCTCAATATGTCTCGCAGGATTGTTGAGATAATCCTCCCATTTATTCACGAGACGAGCACGATGACGGCTATAACCTTCTAATGCATTGAGATATTTTTGAAATTTCCCTTTTACTACTCGCGGAAATACATTATTCTCAATTGCCTTTTTAATATCAAACTCATCATTCTCCTTCATAACCTTCCCAGCAGTATCAAGCCCTCTTTCCTCAATTTTTGAAATAGCATCATCTATTTCCTGAAGAAGCTCATCGAGAGATGGTTCCTCTCCGGATACGCTTTCATTTCCACTACCGGTAGTACTCTCTACATCTTGATTCTTCTCTTTATCTTCTTCATGTGGATTTTTTCCACGAAACATTTGTTCTCCCATATTACACTCTTTTAATTAACTACGAATAATGTGCAATTTAAGTCTAGCGCAATACTAAATATTTGTCAAAGCACTTTCGTCCATCGCCCGAAGTCGAGCGATTCGCTCTTCAATCGGAGGGTGCGTCGAGAAGAGAGAACGGAAGAGGTTCACCTTTCGCTTCGGGGAGGAGAGTGGGTTAGAAATGAAGAGGTGCGCGATGCTCTGTTTTTGTTCAAGAGGAGATAGTTGCTGAACACGAGTCTCGTAGGAGACGATTTTTTCAAGCGCCGACGCAAGCCCTTCGGGGTAGCGAGTGAGAAGCACTGCGCCAAGGTCTGCGTAGTATTCCCTCTTTCGGGAAAGTGCGAGACGGAGAAGCGTTCCTATGAGAGGGAGGAGAACGATAATAACGAGCGTAATGATGAGATTGAATACTCCTCCTCTCTCACGAGAACTTCCTCGACTGTGGAGCACCATTCTCGCAAGCATGCTCAACGTCCCCACAAACACGACCGCGATGGTAGAAATGAGAATATCGTAGTGGCGGATGTGCGAAAGTTCATGCGCAATAACCCCCTCAAGCTCATTTCTATCAAGGATATTGAGGAGTCCAGTTGTAACGGCTACAACTGCGTGCCTCGCATTCCTTCCTGTTGCGAACGCATTTGGAGCAGGATCCTCAATGAGAAAAATCTTTGGTTTTGGAAGCCCTGCGGTAATCGCAAGGTTCTCCACAATACGATGGAGTTCTGGATTTTCCTCATACGGAAGTTCTCTCGCATTTGCCATATTGAGTACCATCTTGTCGGAGAACCAATACGCCCATACATTGGAGATAAGTGAAAAGAATGTTGCATAGAGGAGAATTGCGGGAGAATGGTAGTAGTAGGAAAGATACCACCCAATTCCAATAATAATGCCTGCAAAAAGGAGCATAAGGAACCACGTTTTCACCTTATTTGTCTCAATATAGTGGTATACACTCTTCATAGTGTATGCATTGTAACAAAAAACACCGCGCACTCCAATACGCGGTATTTTTAGAGTTTACTTCTCTTCTTCAGGAATTGGAGCATTCCCCTGGTAGAGAATCGCAATGTCATCAATATCTATTGCAACCTTAAACATTGGCTTCCCTTGTGACGATCCAAGAAGTGCAAGTGTTGCCATTGCCTGCTCTTCTGCATCTTTTTTCAATTGCTCACTATCGATATCGTAGCCCCGCTTC
>JALVPH010000066.1:0-3630 GCA_027031875.1 Candidatus Parcubacteria bacterium
ATCTGTGTGTGGGGTTGACAACTCTCTCTCTCTCTCTCTGCTATGTTGTGCGTAGAAACCATAAAACTTTATAGATATGAAAATTTACAAATTAAAAAATTTGCAAGACAAAAACACTTTTGTCTTCGCAATATCGATGGGATTCTTTTTTATGTTTGCCTTAGCAGGGATTTACTCCTCTATTCTTGTGGAATTTTTCAATGCTAACGAGGACTTTGAATCAGTTGCAATCCTCTCTCTATTTATAATGACTTTCTCCGGAGCATTTATGTTAATGTATGGATACAGCGAAGATATACGATTGCGTTCTCCAGAATCCGGGGAAACTATCAAAATCCTCTTTGAGAAAAGGGTTGGTAGCAACAAAGAAGAAAAAACTTTATACTCCTATTCAGTTGACGAAGTTATTTACTTTGACGAAAGAGAGCCTACTCTCTTGGAGGTTGGAAAAAAATACTTCGTCAATAAGGATGGAGAACTTGAGCTAAAGGTAAAGGAATAAACAAAAAAATCCACACAAAAACACGACCGTGCGTCGTGTTTTTTATGTTACTTCGCATACTGCGTTGCTTCTTGGAGACGGATTGAGAATACTTGCGATGCAGCATCTCGCCCGAGTGTTACCCCAAACAAACTATGTGCACGACTCATTGTCTCTCGGTTGTGTGTTACGAGAATGAGCTGTGACTTCTCTGCGAGTCGCTCAACCATATCTCCGTAACGGCGAGAGTTCTCTTCATCGAGCGCAGCATCCGTCTCATCGAGGATGAGAAAAGGAGGTGGATTTACTTGTGAGAGCGCGAAGAGGAGCGCAATCGATGTGAGCGAGCGCTCTCCCCCTGAAAGCATATTGAGATCAGAGACACGCTTTCTTGGGATTTTTACACGCACCTCAACCCCAAGCTCCTCTTTCTCGTCCTCTTCCTCTTCTTCACTCTTTCGCTTCTTCTGCACGCTCACGAGAAGTGAAGCGTCTCCTCCACCGAACATAAGGCGAAAGAAGTTTTGAAACTCTCGATTAATGAGTGCGATTCCTTTTGCAAACTTCTCCTCGATCGTTCCCTCAAGTTGTGCGATGAGTGATTTGAGGTTCTCAATCGTCTCGTGAATATCATCCATTTCTGATCCGAGAAAGCGATCACGCTCCTCCAACTCATTGAGTTCCGCAAGAAATGCTTCCTCATCGCCTCCACTAAACTCTTCAAGGCGTATACGCATTCGCTCTATCTCATGGAGCATTTTCCTTCGCTCCTGATGAAATTGCGTGAAGCTCGAGATTACAATATGCGGTTTCTCACCACGCTCTTGCTCACCGATACCCTGTTCAAGGACACGAAGCTCATCACGAAGATCCCCAAGATTCTGTTCTCGTTCTACGAGACGCTGTGCTCCCGCTTCAAGTTCGGCAAGCTGGCTCTTCATTTTCCCAAGTTCAAGCTGTATCTGGTAGAACGATTGTTGTTCCTTCTCGTGTTCCATTCGTAGCACACGAAGTTTTTCTGAGAGCTGACTGACTTCCTTCTCTAGCTCCTTAATGTAACGCTCCGCTTCTTGGTTCGCCTGAAGGAGCACCTCGCGCTTCCGTTCTAGCTCTTCTAATTCCCTCTTGTCGTCTCTACTATTTGAGAGGGGAGACCTTCTCCTCTCTTCTTCTCCATTTTGAAACGGAGCGAGAAAAGAAAAAATACGTTGCTTGAGGTAGTGAAAGATGTTCTCACTCCCCTTCCCCTCTTTAATCTCACGGAGAAGCGTTTGAAGAAAGGTATGTACCACAGAAAACGGAACGAGCTTTTCCTCTCGTTTTTGATTTTCCTGATAGCTACGAGAAGATTCCATTTCTCGCTCTTTGAGAAAGCGAATCATCCCCTCAATCCTTCCGCGCTCGAGCTCATTCTCACGAATTTTCTTTTGCCAACTTTGAATGTAGTTTTGTTTCGTTTCAATTTCCTCTTCCTCCGGGAAACGCACAAGCTCCTTTCTCTTTTCTGAAAGTGTATGGAGCGTGCCTTCCCTCTCTTGTATCGCTTCCTCTAACTTACCCCTCTTCTCTTGAAGAAACGTTTTTTGTCGTGAAATGTCTTCACTCTCCCAGAAGAGGAAATGATTGAGGAGTGTGTACATTTTCCCTTTGAACGCACGCATACGCTCGATGTGCTCCATCTGTTTTTTAAGGAAGCGGAGCTGTGGCTGAATTTCTTTCTTGAGGAGTTCAACCTCTCTTAAATTCATTTGTGCCTTTTCAAGCTTTCTCTGTGCGTCGCGAATGCGGATTTGGTAGCGTTTTAATCCAAGTGCCTCTTCGATAAGTTTCTTTCGTTCGCGTGCATTTGCGTTAAGGTAGCGATCCGCTTCCCCTTGAGAGATAATGTGGTGGCCTGACGATCCTATGTGAATAGAGGAGATGAGGTCATGCACATCACGCATACGAACCTCGTGATCGTTGATAAAGTAACGATTTCCTCCGTCTGCGTATACCTCCCTTCGGATACGAATCTCATCAAAATCGAGTGAAAGTGACTCTCCTTTTATACTATTAAGCGAGAAGATACGATCTTCGTTTGAAAAGCGAATGGTTACCGACGCGCGAGACGCTTTCGGAATATGTGAAGAACCCTTGAAGATAAGATCTGAACCCGTCTTTCCGCGAAGTGACTTAATTGACTGCTCTCCTAGAACGAAACGAATGGCCTCCACCACGTTTGATTTCCCTGAGCCGTTTGGCCCCACGATAGCCACGATTGGGCGGTCAAAAAGGAACTCGCTCTTGCGAGCGAATGATTTAAAACCGTTCAATTCTAGTGATTTTAGTCGAAGCATATCGTCGTCAAAGTATACCACATTTTCTCCTCCTAGAACCCATAGACACGATTTATGAGCTCTTTTCCTTCTATAAACTCACGAATTGAGTTTGCTGTGGTGTTATACATATTTTCCACCGATTCTCGTGTGTAGTATGCGATGTGAGGGGTAATAATGAGGTTTGGAAAGGAGAGAAGCTCCTGTGCTTCTTGGATGTTGTCTTCGTGCTCAACTACATCAAGTGCAACGTGAGAAAACTTCCCTGCGCGAAGCGCATCGAGGAGATCCTCTGTTTTAATAAGCCCTCCGCGTGATGTATTGATAAGAACAACCCCATCCTTCATTTTTGCAATTGTTTCTTTGTTAATCATATGGCGCGTAGAATCGAAAAGCGGAACATGGAGGGTGATGATATCTGATCGCTGGTAGAGTTCATCGAGAGAGTCAACATAGTGAAAATGGTACTCTTCTGCGAGATCTTTGTTTGGACGCACATCATACGCAAGAGTTTCCATAAGAAAGCCGTGAGAGGCGATTCTACATACGTGCGCTCCTATTCTTCCTGTTCCAATCACACCGATTGTTTTTCCCTTGAGCGCCATTCCCATAAGTCCCTCATCGTTAAATTCTCCACGTTGCGTTTCCAACTCACCTTCGAGAACTCGACGAACAGATGCGAGGAGGAGGGCAAAAACATGCTCTGCAATGACGTGCGAACCATAGTCAGGGACATTCACCACAGGAATCCCTCGCTCGTGTGCGTAGCGAAGATCAATGTGGTCGTATCCAACGCTCCTCGTTGCAATGAGTTTCAAATTGGGAAAACGATCA
>JALVPH010000066.1:3640-9606 GCA_027031875.1 Candidatus Parcubacteria bacterium
TCTTATTGAGGCGGGAATGCACCATCACAGAAATAATCTCTACATCGGAAAAATCTCCTTCCGTTTCCTGGACTGGATCATGGTAAATCCGCGCATTCGGAAAAGCGCGGAGCGGAAAATCCTCCTCTCCGTGCTTTACCTCAAAGAATGCAATATGATTTTCTGATACTTCTTTTTTATCCATTTCTCTATTCTAAATGTTTTTTGGAAAATGAGAAACAATCTCAGAGAGCGGAAATCTTGTCTTCGCAAGTTTTTGATCTGGATCACCTTCTTTTCTATACCCAAGAACTCCCACAAGAACTGAACCATAATTCGTTCCTTCAAGACCGAGAATTCTATCGTATGCTTCCCTATCAAACACCTCCATTGGGGTCATATCAATTCCTCGCTCTGGAGCAACGATATGGAGAACTCCCATCACAAGGTATGCCTGTTTCTGCGTCCATGTAAATTGATCATCAATGCTATGAACAATCTTCTTCGTAAGATCTTCCAACTCTTGAAGATCACCCCTCTCAAAACCACGCAACTTTTCTGTACGCTCGATGAAGCGTTCAATGTAGCCATCAGGAACACTTTTCATTGAAGCGATTACAATGAGGTGGGATGCATCAGCAACATCAATGCCGTGAAAAGAATACTCAGCGAGTTTCTCTTTTGTTTCATCATCGTCTATCACGATGAAGCGATACGGTTGAAGCCCGAGTGCTGATGCAGAGAGGTTCATCGATTCTAATACATATCGAATATCTTCATCGGGAATTTTCTTTCCCTTCTCGTAGTGTTTTGTCGCGTAACGCGACGAGAGAATATCGTAAATCATCATAAGCTTTGGTGTATTATGTAGCGAATAATCACCTTTCATTCTACTCCTCTCTCAGGAAAAAGAAAAATCCTCCTAATGAGGATTTTTTCTCTGTACCCAAAACTATAGTCCAAGAAGTTCTGCAATTCGTGGTTGATTGAATCCGATGATAATCTCATCTCCAATCTTGATTACAGGAACTCCCATCTGTCCTGTGAGTTCTACCATTTCCATTCGCTTTTCTACATTTTCTGCGACATTGTAGTCTGTAAATGGAATGTTATTTTCCTTAAGGTAAGCTTTTGCCATATTACAGAACTGACATGTTGGTGTTGAGTAAATTGTAACTTCTTTCATACTGTTCTTATCAAAATAATTATACGTATTACTAATGTGTAACGCGCACATTGTAGCACGAAATAGAAAAGGAGAAAGTATTAAGAAAGCAAACTATTTTTTTCTTTTACAAAATTTTCTCCACAAAAGTCTCCACTCCCGTTAAGTACCATCACAGATTGAATCTGACTTGGTGGGAGTATTGGTTCTACGATAATCATCTTCTTTGGATCTCGTGGATCAAAACGAATATGCGCAACATTTCCCAACGAAACCTCTGGAAGACACTGAAGTGATACCATATCTCTTTCGTTTACTTCCATATCTCGTGGAAGGAAGCTTATACTATTTTGTCCATCCCCCTTGAGCTGAACACTCGCGTTAAGAGAATTTAGGATCCCTTCAATCTCAACATTATTTCTGGAAAAGAGAGAGAGGCGAGAGCTTCTCGGAAATACTTTTTCTATATACCCAATAGCTTCTCCAAGGCGAGAGATAACTACATCTCCTTGCTTGAAACCCTTATCTTCCCCTCCTTTTATAAGAAATACATCACGAGAAGATTTATGGATAACCCACGTCTTCGTTCCCTCCATTTTCTCGAGTTCTTCTGTGGAAATTTCATTTTCAAGGAGGCGAACGCGGTTTTGGAGAAGAGAAATTTCTTTTTCCTTATCTCCTAACAAGCGAAGTGCTCGGACGAGCTCTTCTTGCGTAAGTGTTCGGGAGTCAAGCTTCTCACGTATGAATCTTGTAAGAAGTGTTGTGTTTGTAAGCTCTCGCACATAGATCGGTTCGAGAAGGAGCGCTGCTTTTTCTGGAATGGTAGAGTATTGGAAAAGAACGAATACAGCGAGGAGTGTTGTAAGAAGAGAGAGGAAAACACCTCTCCTCTTTTTACGAGAGCTCCTGTTCATCGTTTTCGTGGATAAGAATCTGCTCATAGTTTTCAAAATCATTAAAGATATTTTCTGTTCCTCTTACGACCGCGTGAAGTGGATCTTCTGCGACATGGACAGGAATTCCTTCAAGTTCTTCGCTAATAAGCTCATTTAAGCCTCGAATACCAGCACCTCCCCCCACGAGGAAAATCCCTCGTTGCATAATATCCGCAACGAGCTCAGGAGGTGTCTGTTCAAGAACAGCTTTTACCTCTTCCACGAGTGTTGTAATGGAGTCGCGAATCGCAAGGAAGATGTCCGTGTGTACGATACGGATTTGACGAGGGAGACCGGTAATAATGTCTCGCCCTCTCACGATTGACTCGAGTGCTTCTACCTCGTTATGATACACCGCACCAATTTGAATTTTCACCTCTTCAGCAGTCTTCTCTCCAATGAGAATGTTGTGCGCGTCTCGCATATACTGGATAATGTCACTATTGAGACGATCTCCTGCAATCTTCAAGTTCTTTGAGTGGACAATTCCAGAGAGGGAGATAACTGCGATATCAGCTGTTCCTCCCCCGATGTCAATTACCATTGACCCAATCGCTTCTCGCACAGGAAGTCCAATTCCTACTGCAGCTGCCATTGGTTCTTCTACAATGTAAACTTCTCGTGCTCCTGCGTTGTGTGCAGCATCAAACACCGCACGTTGTTCCACATTTGTAATTCCTGACGGAACACCCACAATGACACGAGGACGGAAGAATTTCTTTGAGAGCCGTTCCACTTTTCCGATGAAGTATGCGAGCATCTCCTGTGTCACATCAAAATCGGAAATAACTCCTTCTACGAGTGGGCGAATTACTTCGATGTGTTCAGGGTTTTTCCCAAGCATTTCTCGTGCTTCAGACCCTACCGCAACGATGCGTCCTGACTTCGTGTTCAATGCGACGACAGAAGGTTCGTTCACGATAATCCCCTTTCCTTTCGCATACACGAGCGTGTTCGCTGTTCCTAAATCAATCCCGATGTCATTGGAAAAGCGGTTATACATTTTTTGCATGAGTTTTTTCATATGGTTTCGATGCGTTGTTGAAGTTCTGCGAGGAGGCGATCTTGAGCAATGTATTCTACCTCATCACCTTTCCTCTCTTTTAATTCTACTCCACCTTGTTCCTTTGATCGTTCTGAAAGTACTACGCGGTAAGGAATTCCAAATAAGTCAGCATCTGCGAGCTTTTCACCTGGGCGTGCTGATCGATCATCATAGAGGACTTCAATACCTGCGTTTTTCAAATCATGGTAGAGGTTCTCTGCCTCAATCCTCAATGTATCATTCTCTCCAAAGACAAGAAGGTGAACCTGGAAAGGAGCAATAGATTCTGGCCATATGAACCCTCTCTCATCACTCATCGTTTCAGCGATAACACCCACAAGTCGAGTAATTCCTATTCCATACGAACCCATATATACAAATTGCTCAGTTCCATTCTCGTCCTTGAAGGTAAGGTTGAGTGCTCGAGAGAATTTCTCCCCAAGAGAGAAAATGTTCCCAACCTCAACTGCTTTCGCCTCTCGTAACTCTTCGCGACTAAGAGAGAGATCCTTGAGAACTTCTTCGTTCAGTGCTTCTTCATTAACCGCGATATGTTGTTCATCGCTAATATAGATAGTATCTTCCCCAACTTCGGAGAGTGTTTGAAATTCGTGCGAATAAGGAGAGAACGATCCACCGAGTGCGTAGGTAAGGTAGGTACTGCCACCAAGTCCAAGTTTCTCATAGATACGGAGGTATGCATCTTTTACTTTCTCATAGAACGTGTCGTGTTCCTCTTTTGAACGAGCAAAGGAGTAGAGCGCCTTCCAATTGAATTCCCTCCCCCGCATGAGTCCGGATTTTGCACGCTCCTCATTTCGAAAAATAGTGCGAATATCATACACCGCAATAGGAAGATCCCGATAGGAAGAAATGAATGATTTCATCATTGAAGTGATTGCTTCCTCGTGAGTAAATGCGAGACCAAGCTGTTGCCCACTTTTGAGTTCGGTTTTGAACCAATTATCGACGATCTCGTCATTCCATCTTCCTGATTGTTCCCACGCTTCTTTTTTTTGAAGTGCGCTTGATTGTATCTCAAGCGCACCGAGCCCGTCCATTTCATCACGGATAATATTCTCTATTTTTCTCACTACACGAAGCCCAAGCGGAAGTAAATCGTACACCCCCGCCATTTCCTTGTGAATGAATCCAGCACGGATGAGGAGTTGTGCATTTCTTGCTTCTTCATCGCGAGGTGCTTCCTTTCGTGTCTTCGTAAAGAGTTGAGATTGCTTCATACTCGCCATCATACACGAAGAGAGGTGAAATTCAATAGAAAAAGCGGAGTAACCCGCTTTGTCTCACTACGTCATCTTAACTCTTTATCGCTTCCTCAATCCGCGCAAGCGATTCTTCCTTTCCAAGAATTTCTAAGAGGGTAAATGGATCTGGAGATTTCTCTTTTCCGGAGAGTGCGTAGCGAAGTGGCCAGAGGACGTTCCCTCTTCCCTGTTCCTCTGCGTAAGGCCAGATGAGCTCCTTCGTCTTTTCTGCGGTAAATGCTCCCTCATAGTTAGTGAGAAGTTCCTTAAGATGGAGAAGGTGTCGTGCTGTTTCCTCTGCGTCCGCTTTCTTCCATACGAGCTTCTCCCTATCAATAGCTGGGCGCTCGAAAAAGTAATCGAGGTCTCCATTCTCAATCATCTCCTGTAAGTCGCGATATGCTTCTACACGTTCACGAATGAGTGGGAGAATCTTTTGGAACATTTCCTCATTAAACCCTTTCTGCTTTTCTCTATACTCAGCGATAACAGGTTCAATGTAGGAGAGAAACTCCTCGTCGCTTAAACGCTGGAGGTATTTTTTGTTAATCCAATAGAGCTTCTCAATATTGAACACTCCCCCACTCTTTTGCACGCGTTCAAGACGAAACTCTTTCACGAGTTCCTCTTTCGTCATTACCTCCCTCTCATCTCCTGGGTTCCAACCAATGAATGCGAGAAAGTTTATGAGTGATTCTGGAAGGATCCCAAGATCACGATACTCAAGTGCAGGAATAACCTCCGGATCTCGTTTCGAGAGCTTTCCTCCTCGTGGACTCATAATGAGCGGAATGTGTGCATACTGCGGACGAGTGAATCCAAGCGCTTCAAGAATGAGAATCTGACGAGGAGTGTTATTGATGTGTTCCTGTCCCCGTATCACGTGCGTCACTCCCATAAGTCCGTCATCTACCACAACCGTGAAGTGATAAATGGGATTCTCCTTATTTCGCGCAATCACAAAATCTCCAAGCTCCGTCGTATCAAACTCAATGTCTCCAAGGATGATGTCGTGGAAGCGGACTTTCACATTTGGATTTTTGAAACGGATAACGGGTTTTGTAGGATCATCTTTTGACGCTTCTGCCTCATACGCTTTTCCAGAATCAATGAGCTTTTGAAGTTGTTCTTGGTAGATGGAAAGGCGATCTGATTGACGATAGAATTCATCATAATCAAGACCAAGCCATGCGAGCGTCTCCTTCATATTTTCCTCATACTCCGGTTTTGAGCGTTCCCTATCAGTATCTTCAGAGCGAAGGATAAACTTCCCATCATTTTGCCGCGCGAAAAGGTAGTTGTAGAGCGCAGTCCTCACTCCTCCGACATGGAATTTTCCCGTTGGCGAAGGCGCCATTCGTGTAACTATCTGTGACATATGATGAGAGTATAACAGAGAATCAGCGTTTTGGAATTTACTCCTCCTTACACGAGAGTATTGACATATGTGCGCTTTATAGTATCTATCCTTATTAGTAATCAAAAAAAAAAAAAAAGAAAAAGTTTTTTATTTCACTGCTGATAATGTTGGGATGGTGTGCAATGGGGGGGTGGGTGAGCTATTGTCTTTTTTT
>JALVPH010000067.1 GCA_027031875.1 Candidatus Parcubacteria bacterium
GTTCTTTTCCTTCCTCAATTCCTTTTGTTTTTGGATCAAGGTTCCAGAAGAGCCAATGGTTCCATATTCCATCCTCTCGTATTGAACGAGGGACATCAGGATCAAACATAATGAGTGCGAGACTCTTCGTTCCTTCTGGAACCCCACTTATTTCAAGTGGCGGATTAATGTTCTCTCCATTACAGGTGTACTTCTTTGGAATGTACCCCTCATTTGAGAATGCGTTACTTTCTAATTTCATAAGACTCTCGTTTGTTACTAATGTGGGTAATGGGGTGCCCTCTTTCGCTCCTCCCTTTAAGGAAAGAGAGAGTATGCCATACCCAAGCGCGATGAGAGCGAAGAGAATAATGAAAGCAAGGAATGTTCTATTCTTTTTCTCCTTCTTTATGAAATTCATACACCTTCACTTTCGCAGGACGGATTACAACTTCCCCTCTCTTGTATCCTGCTTGCACAATCTCCGCTACGAGATGGTCTTGCTTCTCATCTGTGGTAGGAACCATCTCTACAGGATCATAGAGTGTGGGGTCAAATTGCACCCCTGTGGTATCAATCCGTTCTACCCCATAGTTAGAGAGAACAGAGAGAAGTTGAGAATGAATAAACTCAACTCCCTTGCGCCACGATGCATCTACCTTCTCCCATGATTCTTTGTGAGAGAATGCCATATCGAAGCTATCAAGAACTGGGAGCATCTTTGTAATGACATCGATAACAGTGCGATCCTCACACTTCTTCATCCGCTCTGCCTCTGCCGTTTTGTAATTCATAAAATCAGCACGCTCCTTCTGCCATCCTGTGAGATACTCCTTTCCCTGTTCCTTCGCTTCTTTCAACTTCTTGCGAAGCTTTGCGAGCTTCTGTTGCGAAGATTCCTCTTCTACAAACTCATCGTCGAGCTCGTAGCTGAGGTCTGCCTGGATTTCATCTTCTCTCTTGCTTCGGCCATCATTTTTACCATTCTTCTTATTCGTCATACGCACTGTTCTTCCTTACACGAGAACGAAGTTTTCATTCTCAATCGGGAATATTACACGATATTTATTTTTTTACAAGTTTTTCACAGGTGTGAAAAATGCGTTCAATTCTCTTGCATTTTCTCTGTTTTCTATGCTATACTGCTTGGTGCTATGGAGAAGTATGCAATACAAAAAATAATCCTACGAAAGCTCACAGAAAAGAAAGCACACAACAAATCACAGTTCGTGAAGAAAGTTGCACTCATTATTACCGAAGCAGATCCACACAGAAAAACGAAACCAGAATACCTCGTGCAGAGAAAGATACGAAAGATGGAGGAAGACGGTCTTGTGAAAATATTCGATACCGCCTTCTCCCCTTTCATCACCATTACGAAAGCAGGGAGGCAAAAGCTCGCACAAATGAAGCTCCTCTCTCCTGAGAGTATTCTCCCACGTGAGTGGGATGGCTTGTGGAGAATTGTTGTGGTAAATGCGAAACGAGAAGAGAAAGAGTTGCAGGACTCGCTCCGTTACATTCTTAGAAAGGCAAAATTTGTCCAACTAAAAGCATCAGTGTGGATATCCCCTCTCCCACTTGAAGAACTTGTCGCAGAAGTGAGACGAAACCTCGATCTTAAGAGAAAGCTCTTCGTATTTGTCGCTCAGACAGTTGATTCATTCACACAGGAGGAACTGGAAGAAATCTATCTTGAACGCATTCTTAATGAAAAGAAATGAAATCAAATTTTGAAAAACCGAATAGCGAGAGGAAAAAATCACCGCTCGAACGACACGAGCGCTTTCTCGGCTACACGAAAGATGGATTCCCTGTTATTGATCGTTACCACAGTCACCTAAGGGAGCATAAAGAAGTATTTTCCATCCTTCCGGAGGCGCTTAAAAAGATTGATACGAAAGGGAAATCATTTATTGAAGAAGAGGTGAGTTTTGATTACGTCGTAAGAAAATCATACTGTGTAAAGACGGACAAAAACGATGAGATTGTGTACGCTCAACGGAGAGGAAGAAGAGGATTAAGTCGATTCGTCCCCAAGAGAGAACCAGAAGATACGGACAAGGTGTCTGTGGTACTCAAAAGGATTCGAGAACGTATTTCGGAAGGAGAGAAAGTTCGTGAGATTGACGCTTACCTCCTCATCACCGCATGGATAGGGGAACGTGCAGAGGTGGAATACTACGATCCCCGCGCAACAGAAAAGAGTCTTGCATTCTGGAACACTCACGCGCTCATTTATAACCCAGAGCACATTATTCCAGGAACTGAAACGAGAGAGAAACCATGGTAAAAAGAACGCTCTCACGTTCTTTTTATGTTTCGTGAGAGAAAGAGAGTAAGTATGATAATACCCCATTCCCATGCATTTCCATATAAATATTTTTCCTACAAAGCATCAACGTTTATACTAAAAACACTTTATACAAAATGAACTACTCCTAGACTCACAATTGTAATATCTCATATGAAGTAAATATACTCATTCAAACATTCAATTGAATGTTTGAATGAAGAGGCGTGACAATAATGAATAAAACCTTCTGAAGAAAAAAAACTTTATTTCTTTTTCTTTCCATCTAATAATAGATTGCGAATGATGAATCTTGTAAAGTACTTTCCATCTTCTGAGAGGTAGTGTTGAACGTACCTCTTCATATACCTCTTTTTTACAAGTCCAGCAGATTCTAATTTCTTTGTATGAGCCGATATGTTTGCAAACTCACCTCCTACTATCTCATTGACTTGATCGAGTGTGATGAAAGGGTTTTCAAAAATCGCAACAAGAATTTTAATCCGATAGCGATTACCAAGAGTCTTGAGGATATTCGCTAGTTCCTGTATACCCTTCTTTTCATTTCTCACTTTCCCTTCCTTTATTGTCTTCTCTCTCGCAATCTTTCGCGCAATGCGTTTTTGTTGTGGTGATCTCATACGGAAGGTATTATAACACACTATAACAAACCAATCATTCAAATATTCAATTGAATGTTTGAATGACTGGTTTGTTGATACTTACTCTCGGTTGTATGTTTATCTTTAGTTAGTTGGTAAGTCGTGAGTTAGTTGAGCCTAATTAAATAACCAAACAAGAAGTGTTTTTCCTGTTTTCCGACGATTCTCTTGGGTTACTCACCATGGGAAAATAACGTACGGCATAATACAAGCAAATGAA
>JALVPH010000068.1 GCA_027031875.1 Candidatus Parcubacteria bacterium
GAGCGCCTGCACGAACGTCTCAATACCTTTCCTTTTTTCTTCAGCACGCTTCTCGTTGTATTCCCCTCTAACTGTATTGATAGGTGATGCGTAACCTCCAAAGATGGAAGAGGTGAGTGTGTTCCTATCGATGAGTGCATCGAGGTAGTTTCGCACCAGTTTTTGAGAGCTTGGCCCATCTTTCTTTATGTTGTAGAAGAGAATGAAAAAGTTGGGGAGTACATCATGGTAGAGTGTAAGGGTATTTCGTTTTTGGACGATATGCTGTGCATTCTCTCTATCAACGCCATACACCGCATCTACATTCCTTCTGTTGAGTGCATCTTGGAGATCTTGTGCATCTTTGAAGATAGAGACATCTACTTTTCTGATGTATCCCTCTCTATCATCACTCTTTACGAGTTGGTATTCCGTAGGTTTATCATCTTCATCGAGAATGACGTTCTCCACTTTGTAACTTCCTGATCCAACTGGGAAGGTATTAAGCTTGCTAAACGCGAATTCCTCATCGTCCACTTTTTCCCAGAGGTGTTTAGGGAGGATTCCTATTTCAAGTGAGTAGGGGAATCCATCATACGCATGAACGAGCGTAAAGCGGACTTGTCGTTCGTTCTCTTTTTCCACAGTCACTCCTGCCCAATAGTTGAAGAGGGGGCTGTTTGTGCTCGGATCTTGTATCTTCTTCACAGTGTAAACGACATCATCGGCGGTAATTAGGTGTCCGTCGTGGAAAGTGATACCATCTCTGAGCGTGAGAATGTAGGTCTTCCCATCATCTGATTTTTCAAGAGACTTTGCGAGGCCCCATATGATATCCCCGCCTTGTGTGTGGGAGAGAAGGCGTGAAAAGATGAGTTCGGTAAGATTTTGCTCTGCCGCGTTTCCGGGGCGTGCGAGGACAGGGTTGAGGAAACGAGGGGTATCTTTTGTTCCCTCACGTAGAGTTCCCCCCTTCACTCTCACCTCTACTGAACTTTTTTCCACTACGAAAGAAGCGAGAATGAGGATTCCCGAGAGCATAATCGCTGTAATTCCGAGAGCAAGGAGATGTTTTGTTCTCATAGGGTGTGTACGCTTACTTTCCGTAGATGAAAGCAGCAATTGAGGTGATAACGAAGAGGATTGCAATCCAAATGGTAAAATTGAATAGTTTCTTCTCTGCACCGCGTCTCGTTCTCTTCACTGTGTCAAAGGAATCACTTCCTCCGAATGCACCACCAAGTGCCTCGTCATTCTGTTGAATAATGATAACAATAATGAGTAAGATTGAGAGAATAATTTGAAAAAGTGGAATGTAATCAATGATATGTTTCATACGCGCATAATAGTAACAGAATTTGCTTGAAAAAGAATTGACACTGTTCCTATTTTTTATTGTGGCGTTTCCTCTCCTATTGTTTTCTCATTCCTCGTGCTACAATAGCTTTCGTATGAATGAATTTAAGTTTCGTTTTGTAAACGTACTCTTTTTTCTCCTCTTGCTTGGATCATCGTATTGGGCTTTCCAAAAGATGAACCCTCACTTTCACTACACCGCAGAAGATGTGGTCGTTACTGAGGGAGAGGAACAGACTTCTGGATTTGACCACTACGATGTGGATGTGAGTGCCGATGAATATCATCAAGATACAGCACAGGCGGAAAGTCAGGAGAACGGAGGAGAAGTATCTTCTTCACAAGAGGAAGGGAGCGAGGAAGATAGCACTGTATCAGAAAAAGAAGCGAAAGAGGAGAGTCCTTCACTCGATGAGGAGCATAGGTTTCTTCTCACGAAGCTCCAAGGACTCATTGATGATAAGATCTATATGAAGAAGGGGAGCCACGGGACGCGCGTGGGGACAGTTCAGAAGTTCCTCAATCTCTACTTCGATAAGAAGATTGCAGTGGATAATGAGTACGGTCCAAATACGATGTATCTCGTGCGTAAGTTTCAACAGAAGGAAGGCTTGAGTCCTGACGGCCTTGCAGGTCCAGAAACCTACGAGATGATGATTGATCTTATCGAGAAAGGGAAGGTGTAGTCCTTCTCTTTTTCTGTTTTTTACAAAGTGTAATATAGAAGTATGTATTTTGTTGTTGGATTAGGAAATTATGGAAGAGAATATGAGAATACACGACATAATTTTGCGTGGATTCTCTTCGATGAACATTTAGGAAACGATGTGTGGGAGAAAGATACTTTCCTCCTTTCTTTTGTTGCGAAAAAAAGTATCAACGGAGAAGATGTTCTCTTTATAAAACCACATACCTATATGAACCTTTCAGGGAAGGTGATTCCATTTCTTAAAAAGAGGTATCCGGATTACTTTGTTCCAGAGAGAGTTATTGTTGTTCATGATGAACTTGATCTTCCGTTTGGAGAGGTGCGTGCAGTGTTTAATCGAGGGGATGCGGGTCATAATGGTGTTCGCTCTATTACCCAACATCTTGGAACGAAAGCATTTTGGAGAATTCGTCTCGGAATTGCACAGGAACGAGAGGGGAGGGTGATAAAACCAAATGTTCTTTCTCCTTTTCATGAGGATGAGTTGAAAGTAATTAGGGCGGAAATTTTTGAGAAGTATAGAGGAGTGTTGAAGCACATTTTTACGAGATAATGGTTTGTGCGAAATTATTACGAGATGATAGTTTATGAGAAGAGACGGGCGAGTGCGTAGATTACGCACTCGCCCGTCTTTTAAAAGAAATTGCTTCGCAGTTTCTTTGTCGGTGACACCACTTTTACTCTTTTATGTAAGATAATTAGTGAAAGTAAATGCGCACTCACTTTAAATTGCATATCGGAACTGAATGGCAAAAGTGGTGTCACCGACGAGGGTGGTGAGTTGAGAATGACCTCTCACACAAAAATGTAATTGTAAGTCCAGAAAAATAAGCTGTAATACTACTTCACCATACGAACGCTTCCCTTTCGTTTTTTAAACCTCACTCAACACATCAAAACCGTTCGCACTTCCCACAATAGCAAGTCCGTCTACCTGCTGAGCGACTCCTTGGTCTTTCATTTTCTTTGCTATTTGGTGGATAGTTGCTCCAGACCCAACTGCATCATCAATAATAAGCACCTTCTTGAAGCTTCGTTTCTCAGAAAC
>JALVPH010000069.1:0-535 GCA_027031875.1 Candidatus Parcubacteria bacterium
CGGTATGATTGTTTCAAGAAAATGGCTTCAGACATATTTTGAGAGTGAACTTCCTTCCACAGAAGAGATTGTGAAGGCACTTCTTCTTCATTCTTTTGAGATTGAGGGGGTTGAAGAGCGTGACGTAGATACTTTCATTGATATTGATGTACTCCCAAACCGTGCACATGATTCACTCTCTCATAGAGGTATTGCAAAAGAGCTCGCTACGCTTCTCGACGTTCCGCTTCGGGAAGATCGCTACTCCACACCTTCTCTTAAAGAAGAGAAGGGGGTGTTTTCACTTCGCGATGAGAGTGATGGAGTGTGCAAGCGTTACATTGCGCGTGTGGTAGAGAATATCGAGGTAAGGGAATCTCCAGAATGGCTTCGCTCCCGCCTCGAAGGAATAGGACAACGTTCAATCAATGCGATTGTGGATGCGACGAACTATGTGCTCTTTGACCTCGGGCAACCACTTCACGTGTTCGATGCAGATAAGGTAGTAGGAGGAATTACTGTGCGCTTTGCTCATGCAGGGGAGCAGTTTGAGATG
>JALVPH010000069.1:545-3003 GCA_027031875.1 Candidatus Parcubacteria bacterium
TCGAAGCGCTATGAGAATGGAATTACGAGTGAGCTCGCATTTACCGCATCAAACGCGATGCTCTCACTTGTTGAGGAGCTTGCATCGACACCAGAAACGCGTCTCGTTGTAAATGAACATGGAATATCACTTTTTGAATTCTATTCTGAGCTAGAAGAGCAGGTTATTGTTCCACTCACGCTCAAAAAAACACGAAGCGTGCTTGGTTTTCCTGTTAGTGAAGAAGATATTCGTGAGGTTTTCCGACGACTCCACTTCTCCTACGTGAGTAGGGAGGGTGGGTTTGATGTTGTCATCCCATTTGAGCGTCTCGACCTGCGTATTGAAGAAGACCTTATTGAAGAGATTGGGAGAATCTATGGGTATCACAAGATTCCCTCAACCCCTCTCGATGACGTTGCGTTCACACCAAAAGTAAACCAACCGTTCTTTCTCTCACAAGCGCTAAGAAACTTCTTTATAGAGAGAGGGTTTTCTGAAGTGATGAATTACTCTTTTGTGAAGAAGGGTGATGTGCGTGTGCTGAATCCTGTTGCTTCAAATCGCTCCTATCTCCGCGCAACACTCGAAAAGCAGATTAGTGAAAATCTTGAAAAGAATAGTGGGTATTCCGATATTCTTAATAATTCACGCGTTCGCATTTTTGAGATTGGAGTGAGACACTTTAAAGACAAGGAGGAAAATGTACTCTCGTTTGCGATAAAGAATAATGGAAAATCTGCGAGAAAGCGTTTTGGAACCGAAGATGAACAGCGAGATGAGATTCTCGAGGAACTTCAAGAGCTTTGTGGCGGAAAGCTTGAAGCGAATCGTTTCCCAGGAGGAGCAACAGTAAAGCTCTCTTCGTGCGAGAACACAGTAGAAGGTGACGAAATCGCAGGACTTTTTGATTTCGTGAGTTATGACAGTGAGGATCGTTTTCAAGGAATTTCCGTTTATCCTCATATTAGAAGAGATGTTTCTTTCTGGGTTGGAGAGGGTGAAAATACTATCGAGTTCTTTTCTAAATCATTCCGTGAACTCGGACTCAATAATCTCCGTGTAGTGTATGCGATTGATTCCTTCGAGAAGGAGGGAAGGCAATCGTACGCGTTTTCTCTTATCTTCCAGTCATTTGAGAAGACATTGAGCGATGAGGAGGTAAATAGGGAAATGGAAAAGGTATACAATTTTCTCGCGTCGCAAGGGTGTGAGGTTCGGTAGAAGTTGAAAGGAAAAGGCGGAGCGATGCAACAGCATCGCCCCGCCTTTTAGTGCGCTATCGTCACTGCAATAACCTTTCGTGCTCCCACTTTTCTCACTACTTTCCGCAATTCAAGGAGCGTTGCCCCTGTTGTAGAGAGATCATCTACGAGAATGATATCTCTTCCCTCCATTTCTCTTTCCTTTCCTTTTTTCACTGCGTACACCCCTCTTACATTCTCAAATCGCTTTTTCCTCTCGCGAATGAGTGCTTGCTTTTCTGTATGGCGTGTTCGTATGAGAATATCACTTCTATACTCTCCACCCACTTGCTTTGCTATCTTCTTTGCGAGGAGTGCTACTTGATTAAATCCGCGTTCGTGGAGGCGTCTCTTCGAGAGCGGGGTAGGAATCACAATTGGTTCTACAAAGTAGGAGAGTTCCTGCTGTTCCGCAAGGTAGTCGAGGATGAGTTCACTCAACTCACTTGCGAGATAGTCGATGAGTTCTCTATCCTCATGGTTCTTCAGGTAGCGTATCATTTTCCTCACCTCTTTCTGCTTATAATCATAACGAGAGAAAATCCATACCTCACGGTGTGGGGGTGCAGGATGGAGAAGCGAGAGTGTTTTTTTATCGATTACTTTCTTAAATAAGAGAGAGAGTAGGGAAGAAAAGAAATTCATATGCTCATCATACCATATAGAAATATCACACAGAATATATTTTCTTTTCTCTTTCTTTTATCTCGTGCTATACTCATTCCATATGGATTTCAAGGATTTAATCAATTCTATTTCATCTGTGTTTCAGTCATCAAGTGACGATTCATATGTAGGGATAGATATAGGATCGAGCTATATCAAAACAGTGCAATTAAAGAAAGAAGGAGGAAGGGTTGTTCTCGAGACTTACGGAGAGGTAGCGCTTGGTCCGTATGAGGAAAATGGGGTTGCCGGTCAAATCGCTCACCTCGATTCGGAAAAACTCATTGAGGCGGTAAAGAATCTTAACACACAGGCAAACATTACTGCGAAGAGTGCATTCGTTTCCATTGCGTCTTCCTCAAGTCTCATCTTCATTCTTACACTCCCACGAATTAGTGAACATGAGCTCGCGAACGCGGTTCAGACAGAAGTAAAGAAGTACATCCCTATTCCTCTCACAGAAATTTCGCTCGATTGGTGGATTATTCCAGAGGAAGAGACGTACGAAGACAATGATTACCTTCATTCAAAAAAGAAAGGGGATGTCAAAATTCTCGTTGCTGCCGTAA
>JALVPH010000070.1 GCA_027031875.1 Candidatus Parcubacteria bacterium
AGAAAATGCCGTGGGGAATTTCTGTTCCGGGAGATGGTGAACATGTAATGTATGTATGGTTTGATGCGCTCGTGAACTACATTTCTACGCTTGGGTGGCCGGACAATGAAGAGCAGTTTCAACGATACTGGGTTGAGGGGAACCCTGTGCAGTATGCGGGGAAAGATAATCTTCGTTTTCAGTCTGCGGTGTGGCAGGCAATGCTTATGGCTGCAGAACTTCCCCAATCTCGTCGTATCGTGATTAATGGATTTATTACCTCTGGAGGGCAGAAGATGTCAAAGTCTCTTGGAAATGTAATTGATCCACTTGAACTTGTTGATGAATACGGATCCGACGCGCTTCGCTACTACCTCCTCCGTCATGTGAACAACTTCGAGGATTCTGATGTGACGGTGGAGAAGTTTAAAGAAGCGTATAACGCGAATCTCGCGAACGGGCTTGGGAACCTCGTGCAGAGAATTATGAAGATGGTAACGAGCTATGGGGTGGACATTTCTGGAGTACATGAGGAGCACACAGAAGAAGTTCTCTCCTTTCACCATCGCCACATCGAGGAGTTTGATTATGTAACTGCGATGAATGAAATCTGGAGACTCGTGAGCGATCTCGATGCATTCATCGCAAAAGAGAAACCATTCAAAAAGATAAAAGAGAGGAGGGAGGAGGCAGAGAAGGACCTTCGCTACCTCGCGAGAGAGCTCTATCGAGTCGGGTATACCCTTCAGGCCTTTATGCCGGAGACGGCAGAAAAGATTATGCGTTACGTAGTGGAAGCGAAGCTCCCAGAAGAACCTCTTTTTCAGAGAAAGGATTAGAGGGGAGAGAAGAAAGGGCGGCGCCGATGGATCGGCGCCGCCCTTTCTTCGTTAGCTCACTTCTGTATCACTATTCACCCAAAACTCTGGAGGGTGGTAGGTGTCTCCTTTTTTATTTAACTCATCTACTCTCATTATCTTTGCAACGAGCTCTTCCGCAAGCTTTCCCTGATCAATTGGAACTCCTTTTTCCTTCCAATCCTTGTATGCGATTGTATTCATAATCATAATGAGAGCATCTTTTTCAAACATTCGGAAGAACTGTGATGAATCCTTATCAAGCTTTCCTTCTTCAAGAAGTTTCTTTACTTTTCTGTAATGCTTTTCTGTGAATTCTTCTTCATACTTCTTAATTCCAAGCTCCTCTAATTTTACATCAAATACAGCTTTTCTCGCGAGTATTTCGCTTGGATTACTATAGTACTCTCTCTCAAACTTATTGCTATATTTGGCTTCAAATTTTTTTTCTTTGTCAGTTTGATGCTTTTTGAACTTATAGTGTTCTTTCAGTTTTTTCTTCCCATCATCCGGAATCATCTCTCCGTTTTTATCTGCTCTATGACTGTATTCATGGAGGATTGTCTCTTCTGATTCATCGTATCCAGAAACAACGTAACCTTCAGGAGAGGAATGTCCTGCTGCGTGTTCGAGAGTATTATGAGGAAAATTTGAGAGATAATAATCTCTATCCTCAATATTACTAATCATTTTCTTTTGTACTTCTTCCGCTTTTTCAATATCCCCATTAAGTTCTTTTGCGAGTCGTTCAAGATATTTAGAATTCTTCATCATACCTATTCTCTTTTTGATTGCTTCATCATACTTCCTCATATTTCTTTGTATTTTATGGAATGTCTCTCTTATTATTGGTTCTATGAGGTGATTAAATAATTGCTCAAGTGTTATTCTTTTTTTTGCATCATCCCAACTTTTACTATTTATGAGAATATGAGTAATCTCTTTTCCGTAATTTTTCTCTGTATTTTTTTTAAGTTCCCCTTTCTCTCTGTCTGTGAGCTTCATAAATTCCTTCGAATGAAAGAACTCATAATCGTTTTTGATAAAAGAATTTATATATCTTTCGAAGTCTTCAGAATTCATATAATGAGGATAAGGAATTGGATTTTCCGTTATGTGTTCAGCTTTATATTCTTGTATAATATTTTTTCTGAATGTCTTATCCTGTGTTACTATTCTCTTAAATGAGTCATAGTTCTTGAAGAGTTTTTTATTATAATACCTAAACTGCCTTCGTTCTTCCCTCGATCGTTTTACCAGCTGATTGTATTTTTCGCGTATTATTTCTACTATTACTTCTATATACTTTTGTGGATTCTCGAGTATTGAGTTTGCATCTATTTTCGTAATCTCTTTTGGAAGTTTGAGTAATCTTTTCGACAGAATAATATCATCAAATGCTTTTCTATTTTTTTCCACTTCGAAGAGGAAGTTTTTGAAATCCCTATCACTCCCATCCAACCAAAGTAAACCACGCGCATTTATTCCGTATATTCGTTCTATTTCCCTTTTTACAGGATCATATACAGGGCCATCAATGATAAGTCTTTCTTTTCCCGTTTTATCATTTAGCCTCCCTTCTACTGTTTTCTCTGAATAAAAATTTGTTTTTTCTTCTTTTTCCTTCTCTAGGTTGAGAATACTATATGTACTGAGTGTGATTATTCCCCACGTGATGTATGGTTGAAGCGATTTCCGTATTTCTTCCATAATATTTTTCCTCTCTTTTTTCGTCTCTCTGTTTATTTCATCTCTTCTTGTATGATTCTTTTTTTCACTATGTCTTAGTTGTTCTCTTTTCATTTTTTGAGTAAAGCATATTTTCTACATAAATACAAGCCTTACTATTAGCAACTATCGCAAGATTATAGGTGGTGGCTTTATTTACTTTCCTCGCTAAGAATATAGGATAAGAAGCGTATGTATATCGATATCCATAGTCATCTCAACTTTCCGGATTATGATGAGGATAGGGAAGAGGTGATTGAGAGAATGCGTGAGAAACATGTGAGAACGTTTACCGTAGGAGTAAATTACGAGACGAGTAAAAGAGCAGTAGAGCTCGCCTCTGAACAGAGAGATAGTATGCGTGCGGTGATTGGGCTTCACCCCATCTACACATCGGATAGTTACGCATCAAAGG
>JALVPH010000071.1 GCA_027031875.1 Candidatus Parcubacteria bacterium
GTTTTAGGGTTTGTTGCTCGTAACATAGCAAAGAGAGAGAGAGAGAGCTGTCAAGCGATTTACGCTTTACTCGCTTTGTTCTATATTTACTCTATGACTACACTCCTCAAGGAACTGAAACAGTACGCCTCACCGGAACGAAAGAAAAGCAATGAACGATTTTTCAAAACAGGGAAAGGTGAGTATGGTGAAGGAGATGTATTTCTTGGTGTTCGTGCTTCTGATATACGAAAAGTCGCAAAAGAAAATCTCGCAATAGGTTTTTCTGATTTGCAGAAACATATTGCATCACAATTTCACGAGCTGCGATTGTGTGCAATTATCATTCTTGTGGAGAAAAATAAGAAAGCACGTAGAGAAGGCGATAGAAAGTTACAGAAACAAATTTTTGATTTTTACCTCAAGAATACGAGGCACGTTAATAGTTGGGATCTTGTTGACGTGTCAGCCCATCATATCGTAGGGCAAGCTATTGTAGATAAATTAGAGAAGAAACAGGTTCTGGATACGCTCGTGCGATCAGAAAATCTTTGGGAGCGGAGAATTGCTATTGTTGCAACGTGGGCATTCATACGAAAAGGAGATATTGATACTACCTTGCGACTCTCAAAAAAACTTTTAAACGATAAAGAAGATCTTATACACAAAGCGGTAGGGTGGATGTTGCGTGAAGCGTGGAAGAGGGACGCGCAAAAAGTCGAAGACTTTTTGCGCGTCCACTCCCACACACTCCCACGAACCACACTTCGCTACGCAATTGAACGAATGGGAGAAAGGAAACGAAAACGCTTTCTTCGTGGAAACATTTAACCGACTGTTTCTCAAAATAGATATTTCCCCTATAATAGAACTATGTCACGATGGGCAAACAGAAGGAGAAAGAGAATCCTCATCATATTTGGAATTGTTTTCCTCATCATCTTCGTTCTTGTGGTAATCCACATTAAAAACGCGAAGAAACCGACGTGTTTCGATGGAATCAAAAACGGGACGGAGACAGGAGTTGATTGCGGGGGATCGTGTCCAAAACTGTGTGAGAATCAGATGCGTAATCTCATCGTATGGTGGGAGAGGCCTTTTAAGGTAACGGATGGGGTCTATAATCTCGTTGCTTACGTTGAGAATCAAAATACGGATGCGGGTATTGAACAAATTGAATACGAATTTCGCGTGTATGATAAAGATAACATCCTCGCAGCAGAACCACGAAGAGGGACCACGTTTGTAGAAGCAAATAAACGATTCGCAATTTTCGAACCGAACGTGCAGACAGGAGATAAAGAGGCGTACACGGTCTTCTTTAAGATCCTTTCAAAGCAGGATTGGAAGAAGGTAAATCCAGATTTTCGTTACACGCTTTTGAAAGTGCAATCTCCTATTCTCACGCGCGTGCAAACCGCTCCCCACCTTCAGGCTCGCGTAGAGAATACGAGTCTCTACGATTTTGTAGATGTTCCGGTTGTTGCACTCATCTATAACCATCGGGGAAATGCAATTGCAGCGAGCCAAACATACATCGATAGGATTAACCACAGAGAATCCAAGAAAGTCTACTTTTCATGGCCGGAGTCATTCGGGACGGATGTTGCGCGAACAGAAATTATCCCCAGAGTAAATCCTTTCTTAGATATTGGGAAAGCACCTCAATCTACTATTTCGTAAGAGTATGTATGTTTTTTCCTACGCAATTACGAGCAAAAATTGATTGGTCTGTTATTGTTGCACTTATACCGCTTATAGTAATGAGCCTTTCAACACTCCATTCATTCTCTTTTTGGGGGGAGAATTTTTTCCTTCGCCAATTACTATGGTTTGTATTCTCCTTCTCTCTTCTATTTATTACTTCCTCAAGTGATTTTTCATTCCTTAAGAAAACTTCTAATGCAACGATACTCTATATCACGTCTCTCATACTCCTCATTTCCGTTTCATTTTTTGGCGCGAAAGTGAACGGAGCTCGTTCTTGGATTCACGTTGCAGGGTTTTCGTTCCAACCTGCGGATCTTATGAAGATGGCGCTCATCATTCTCCTCTCTAAGTACCTCGCAAAACGTCATCTCGCGCTTAAATCATTTACTCATGTCATTATCACCTTTCTTTACTTTTTCATCCCCTTTCTTTTCGTCTTTTTTCAACCTGACTTTGGATCTGCGCTCATTCTTCTTGTAGTGTGGTTTGGAATGGTGATGCTCTCTGGGCTCTCAAAGAAATATTTTTTCCTCTTCCTTATGCTTGGTGTAACCGCTTCGTTCGGCCTCTGGTCTTTCGTGCTCCACGACTATCAAAAGGAGCGCATCATCACCTTCCTTCACCCGCTCTCTGATACTCATGGAGCAGGCTACAATGCGTATCAGTCAATGATTGCGGTTGGATCAGGAGAAATAGTTGGAAGAGGTGTTGGGTACGGAACACAGTCGCGCCTCTCATTTCTTCCTGAACATGAAACAGACTTCATTTTTGCCGCGATTGCGGAAGAGTGGGGGTTTGTTGGTGTATTTATTTTACTTATAAGTTTTGCATTCCTTATTTTTCGGCTTCTTTCTTATATAGAGCATTTTAACGGAAATTTTGAGCGTCTCCTTACTATCGGATTTGTTCTCTATCTCTCTGCACATATTATTGTAAATGTAGGGATGAATATTGGTTTAATGCCAGTTACAGGTGTTCCACTTCCATTTGCTTCTTATGGAGGGTCTCATTTACTCATAGAGTTTTTTCTTCTTGGTCTTATCTTTAGTTTTCGTGCGCAAACACGTTCTGCGTATGTTTACAAGCAAAAACGTGCAGATGAGTATCTTCATTCTTTTTGATTTAAAAGAATCTTTTACGTACAAAAAAGAGGGTTACCTCCCTCTTTTTTGTAATTATAATCTAATAGCTTATCAGCGGAAGTGGTGGGATTCGAACCCACGATACGCGTTAACGTATGCTGGTTTTCAAGACCAGTGCCTTCAACCACTCAGCCACACTTCCACCAAAGATGTTAGCATAGAGAATTATTTTTTCAAATGGTTGCCCATACCGTTATTTTTTTATATACTTCACCTCGATGAGAAATACTCAACGAAAAGGTGATATTGCCCTCACACAGGCGATAGCAACATTTACGAAGTTCGGATACGATGTCTCTCTTCCTGTTACCGAATCAGCATCGTATGATCTTGTTGTGGATGTTAACAATGTTCTTTATAGAGTTCAGGTCAAATATACCTCAGGAAAAGAAATTGATTTACGTAATATTCATTCTAATTCAAGAGGATATGTTATTAAAAAAGCTTCTAAAAAAGCATACGATTGGTTGTATGTATATAGTTCAGACGGTTCAGAGTTCTTACGGAAAGAATGTTTGACAGGACGTAGATCTATCAACACAACAGTATTAGAAAGGTTAACGAAAGATAGCATATGAAATACCTCGGAATTGATTACGGAACAAAGCGGGTAGGCCTTGCAGTATCAGATCCACTTGGGACAATTGCCTTTCCTCGTGAAATTGTAGCGAACGATGAAAAGCTTATTGAGAAACTCACACAACTCATTAACGAGGAAGGAATTACTGCCGTCGTGGTGGGAAAATCGCTCACCCTTACAGGGGAAGAGAATATCCTCCAGAGAAAAATTGATTCATTCGTAGAGAAGCTTAAAGAGAGGCTTGGCGACCGTGTGTCGTTCCACTTTCAAGATGAGCGAATGAGTTCCCATGCGGTTCATATGAATTTCTTTTCAAAAGAAGAGAAGCGTTCTCGAAAACACTTCTCTCAAAAGGAGAAGGAGCGAAAAACGCGTCACATTGATGCAGAAGCAGCAGCGGTTATTCTTCAACGTTTCCTCGATAGGAATGTTTCGCAATTTTAGTGTGCTAGGGTAGTATGAAGGTATGACACAAGATCTTGCACTCCATTTGATGAAAAGCGGAAAGAATGTATTTCTTACGGGAGCTCCTGGAACAGGGAAAACGCACATACTAAAAGAGTATATTGCTTACCTCAAGGAGCATAATATCCCTTTCGCGGTTACTGCACCAACCGGTATCGCAGCGAGCCATATAGGAGGAACAACACTCCATAGCTTTTTTGGGATTGGACTTAAGGATAGTCTCACACAGTATGATATTGAAGCGCTTACCGAGAAGAAGTACCTCTGGGACCGTATGGCAAAGTTAAAGGTGCTCATTATTGATGAGGTATCGATGCTCTCCCCAAACCTCTTCCGTTCTCTCGATGCACTCTTGCGCACATTCAAATTTTCTATGGAACCATTCGGTGGGGTACAGCTCGTTCTCGTGGGAGATTTCTTCCAACTCCCTCCTATTCGTGGCGGAGAGAATGGGGAGCGATTTATTTTTCAGACATCTTTATGGAATGAACTTCAACTTTCTGTATGTTCGTTAGAGCATTCCTATCGTCATAATGATGATGAACTCTTTCACATTCTCTCCTCTATCCGGAAAGGAACATTTGGGGAACGCGAGCACCTCTTATTGAAAGAGCGGATGCGCCCCCTTGAAGAGGAGGGAGAGATAGGAACACGACTCTATACTCACAATGTAGATGTGGATCGTATGAACGAGGTAATGCTCGCGGAACTTCCAACCCCTCCGCAATACTACGAGGCGAGCGGAAAGGGGGCAAAGCGATGGAGAGAGAAGATTTTTCAGACCTCACTCTTGAGTGAAAAACTCTACCTTAAAAAGGATGCACTTGTTCTCTTCATCAAGAACAACTTTGAGAGAGGGTATAACAACGGAACGCTTGGAAGGGTAGTTGATTTTGAAGAAGGTCTCCCTGTAGTGAAGACACGAGATGGGGAAGAGATTCTCGTCCGACCAGAGACATGGGAACATCGTGATGTGGAGGGGAAGGTGCTCGCGAGCGTGCAACAACTTCCGTTACGCCTCGCGTGGGCGATTACTATCCATAAATCACAAGGAATGACACTCGATGCAGCAGAGATTGACCTGCGAAAGACATTTGCTCCAGGACAGGGCTACGTCGCGCTCTCTCGTCTTCGCTCCCTTTCAGGACTTTACTTGAGAGGGGTCAATAGAATGGCATTTGTAGTTGATAAAGATGCGCGTGAGTATGAGAAGCGAGTAGTCGAAGAATCGAAACAGCACCATGCCTCTTTTCTTCAGATGGGGGAAGAGGAGAAGGAAGAGTTATATCGCACCTTTCGTGACCGCGTCACAACAAAAAAGAAGGGCTAATCCCTTCCAAAGTTATCGTTTCCCCCGTATCTCGGGCAGTCGTTTGGATCGTATGGACAATCACGACCGAAGGTTTCTTCCCACATATCACAATCCGCAGCGAACTGTTCACAGAATTCTTTAAACTCCAACATTTCTGCTTCCTCTTCGAACGTTTGCTCACCGTACCTCCAAGCGTTTAATTTTTCATCGTATCCTTCGTAGGGAATTTTTTCATTATCGTCGTTGTTGTTAACGTGTTCTGGATTAAAGTTCATACTTCCTCTATTTCTATTAATGGCTTATAATTCGTATTCCACTATGAATACTCACAATCATACTAACATACTTCCATCAAAATGTCACATCGCAGATGGGGTGTATCTCGTTGAGAAGCCAGAGGGTCCGAGTTCTTTTCAATTCCTCCAACACATTAAACGGGTGTTGAAGGTAAGGAAAATTGGTCATGCGGGAACCCTCGACCCTCTCGCAAGCGGATTGATGATTGTGGGGGTAGAAAAGGGGACAAGGAAACTGAAAGATTTCTTTAAGCTCGATAAGACGTATCGTGCGAAGGTGGTACTCGGAGAGTCTCGGATGACAGGTGATAGGGAGGGGGAGATTATCGAGGAGAGAGAGTATCGTGGAAATCTCTCAGAGAGAGATATACTTCGTGCTCTTGAATCTCTCTCTGGAGAACATTCGTTTCCAGCTCCACTCTACTCTGCAGTGAAAGTTCAGGGAAAGCCACTCTATGCATATGCGAGGGAGGGAAAGACACCTCCATTCATTCCGCAGAAGCCATTCTCTCTTATCTCTTACGAACTCATTTCGTTTTATGAGAAGGATGAAGGGAAGCGTCTCGAGCTTGAACTTCGCCTCCGCGTCGGTTCGGGGACCTACATACGAACGTTTGCAGAAGAGTTTGGAAAACTTCTCAACTATCCCGCATTCCTCGCTTCATTGAGGAGGGAAAGTATCGGGCCATATTCGCTCGATCGGGCGTGTGATATGAAAAGTTTGTGAATATGCTATACTTACTCATAGAGAGTTATTCGTTATTAATGTAGATAGAAAGCTATGCAAATATTTTTTCACACAAAAGATGTTGATCTCGAGGACGCAGATATGGAATACATGAGAGAGCGTCTTGAAAAACTTCAGAAAAAGTTCTTCTCGGAGAGCGTTCAATTTTTCGTAAATGTTGAGAAAACGAGAGGAGATCTTCACGGGGACGACCTCTACGAAGTTTCTATTCGCACAGAGGATGGTCCTGAACATTACTTTGCAGAGGATCGTCGTGATTCGATTACGAATACCTTTGACGTAGCTTATGACGATCTTGCTCGCGTCATTCGAAAAGAGCGAGGAAAATCTCGCGCACTCCTCAAGCGCGCAGGGAGAAAGATTAAACAACTTCTCAGGAGGAAGAAGTAGTGTATGAGGCGTTCTATTCTGTTTTTCCTTCTCATTATTCTTCTCGGGGTGATTGTTTACCTCCTCCCTTCGCAGAAGGGGAAAGGTAGTAAAGAGGGGCGAAAGGAATACACGTATCAATCAGATTCAGCAACTATGAAAAAAGTTATTCTTCATACAAACAGGGGAGATATTGAGATTCTCCTCAGTGAACGTACACCAAAAACAACAGAGAATTTTCTCACACTCGCAAAGGAAGGTTTCTATGACGGAACAAAGTTTCATCGTGTCATCAAGGATTTTATGATTCAAGGAGGAGACCCCCTCTCAAAAGACGATGAACTTATGGATCGGTGGGGAACAGGAGGCCCTGGGTATACCTTTGAGGATGAAATTGGACCTGAGAATCACAACGTGCGTGGAACGATTGCAATGGCGAACGCGGGGCCAAACACAAACGGATCGCAGTTTTTCATCAACCTTGTTGACAACCCCTTCCTCGATACGAAACATACGGTGTTCGGAAGAGTCGTTTCGGGAATGGATGTGGTCGATACAATTGGGGAGGAAGAAACAGATGAGCGAGATAGACCAGTTGAGCCTGTCGTTATTGAGCGTGTTGAGGTTGTAGAGTAGAGGAGTAAAAAACGCAGATCTGCGTTTTTTCTCTTGCAAATTAATTCAATTGTAGTAAGGTGTGAGCACACGTTGTGCAGATCGCACAGAGAAAAAAGATATGGCAAGAATCAATCAATTAATTCGAAAAGGAAGAAAGAAAGTTACGAAGAAGCCAAAAGCAGTTGCGCTTCGTCGTGGTTTCAACTCGCTTAAGAATCGTCCTACGTTCTACCCATCTCCGTTTAAGCGTGGGGTATGTACGAAAGTAACGACGACGACTCCAAAGAAACCGAACTCCGCGCTCCGAAAAATTGCGCGTGTTCGTCTCACAAATGGAATGGAGGTAACTGCATACATCCCAGGAATGGGACACAACCTCCAAGAGCACTCTGTGGTGCTCCTTCGAGGAGGTCGTGTGAAGGACCTCATTGGAGTTCGCTACACGATTGTGCGTGGAGTACTCGATGCCGCGGGAGTAGAAGGGCGAAGGAAGTCTCGCTCTCGCTATGGAGTAAAGAAACCGAAAGAGTAATTTATTCAATAACACACATTAGTTAGTACGATATGAGAAGACCAGTAAAAAACAGGAGACAGGTCCTCCCGGATTCTGTCTACGGTTCCGTTGATATTGCGCGTTTCATCAACTACGTCATGCTTGATGGGAAGAAGGAGACTGCGCGGAGAATCGTGTATGGAGCACTTGATCTTATCAAAGAGAAGCTCCCAGAGAAGGAACCGATTGAAGTTTTTGAAGCAGCGTTACGAAACGCAGGTCCATTGATGGAGGTTCGTTCCCGACGCGTGGGAGGGGCAAACTATCAAGTTCCTATTGAAGTTCGTCCCGCTCGACAGAAGCAGCTCGCGATGCGATGGATTGTGCAGATTGCACGCAACAAGAAGGGAAAGGATATGAAGCACTTCCTCGCTGATGAGCTCATCCTCGCTTCACAGGGGGAAGGGGAAGCAGTGAAGAAGAAGGAGAATATGCACAAGATGGCAGAGGCGAACAAAGCATTTGCACACTTCGCTTGGTAGAAAAAGAGAGAGTTTCCACTCTCTTTTTTTCTGTTATACTATACCGCGTAACACGTTGTGTTACTGTTTAACGTTAAATAGTAATTAATTTTTTTAGAGAAACACTATGATTGAACCGAAAGAATACCTTGAATTTATTGTAAAAGGAATTGTTGATCATCCTGAGGATGTGAAAGTAGAGAAGAAAATTGATGAGATGGGAACGCTCCTCATCCTCTCTGTTCACAAGGAGGATATGGGGCAAGTTATTGGAAAGCAAGGATCTACTGCAAAAGCAATCCGAACACTCGCACGAGTGAACGGGATGAAATCTCATGCTCGTGTAAACGTAAAGATTAACGAGCCGGGAGAATCAGCAGAAGCTGAGGAATAGGCGAAACAAAAAAGGAAAGCATCGCTTTCCTTTTTTGTTTCGCCTGTGATACAATGCAAACGGTATGTCAAAAAAGAGAGAAACAATCGTCTTCATCGGGAGATCAGGATCAGGAAAGGGAACACAGATTACCCTCTTGAAAGATTACTTGAAGAGAACGTATCCAGAAACAGAACTTCTCCACTACGAATCAGGAGCACACTTTCGCTCCTTCATTAAGCGACAGGGGTACACGAGTGAGTTGATGCGAAGTGTTATTGCGCGGGGAGACCTCGCCCCAGACTTCATCACTGAGTGGTTACTTGTGGACGAGTTTGTGAAGTACCTCACTGCGGATAAGACGCTCATCATTGACGGG
>JALVPH010000072.1 GCA_027031875.1 Candidatus Parcubacteria bacterium
AAATAGTTGAAAAGAGACCCACATATTTACCATTATGCCTGAAATGTAATATCTTTCTTTACCCCTTCATTCAGTGTTAGTGTTCAAGTAAGCATACATTCAAACATTCAATTGAATGTTTGAATGATGGATGCAATTCTGTGTGGAGTGTTCTGAGTGTAAATTTGAGACGATATATTCGCGAGGTGGGAGGAATACATATTTTTTCTCTTGTAAACTCATCTTTTACAAAGATTGTTCTATACTTGTAGAGGAATTATTCGGTTGTTAACGATTCTTGCTATGTTTGATTACTATATTGATGCATTTAAACACTATGCTGATTTTTCTGGGAGGACAGGAAGGAAGGCGTTTTGGTATTTCGTTCTTTGGAACTTCATTATAAGTCTTATTCTCTCGTGGATAAGTAGAGATTTAGCAAACCTCTATTCACTTATAGTATTTATTCCATCACTCGCGATTGGGGTGCGCCGTCTCCACGACATCGGAAAGAGCGGGTGGTGGATTCTTCTTGGTTTTATTCCAATCGTTGGGTGGATTTGGCTCATTATTCTTTTTGCTCAGAAAGGAATTCATGAAGGGTATTCACACAGCACACATCACAGAGAGAGCCATCACAACTCAGGGGAAGGCCGCAAAGAGCATAAAGAAAAAAGGTAGGACTAAACTCCTTTTTCTTTTTCTTGCACATTCGCAATCAAGCTTTATACTTCCCCTATATGTCTCGTGAAGAAGAAATTCGAAATATTCGCATTCAGAAAATTGCGCGCTTGGAGGAAGTAGGGGAATATGCGTACATTCCAGAGGTCCGTCAGGAGTTCACTATTAAGGATATTCTTAAGCATTTTGAGGAGTTTCAAGGGGAGCAGAAGTACCTCTCAGTAATGGGGAGAATCGTGGTGAAGCGTGGAGCGGGAAATATCGCGTTTGCGAAAGTGTTTGATGGAACGGAGCGCATTCAGGTTGTTCTCAAAAAAGATGTGCTTGGAAAAGAGAAGATGAAAGCGTTTGAGAAGCTCTACGATCTAGGAGATTTCGCGATGTTTTCGGGAACACTCTTTGTAACAGATAGAGGAGAGAAATCACTTCTTGTTGATGATTTCCATATGCTCACGAAATCGCTTCGTCCTCTCCCAGAGAAATGGGCAGGATTGAGAGATCAGGATGAAATTTATCGTAAGCGTTACCTCCACCTCATCACCGATCAGGAAGCGTTCGAGCGTTTCATTACACGCGCAAAAATTATCCGCGAAATTCGTCACTTTCTCGACGAGCGCGGATTCCTTGAAGTAGAAACTCCAATTCTCCAAAATAGTGCAGGGGGAGCGATGGCGAAAGTGTTCGAAACGTACCACAATGACCTCGATATGGGGATGGTGATGAGAATCTCTCTTGAGTTGGAGCATAAGATGATTATGGCCGCGGGATATCCGCGTATTTATGAAATAGGGAAGGCCTTTCGTAACGAGGGGTCTGACCCTACCCACATTCAAGAGTTCACAATGATTGAGTGGTATGCTGCCTACGCAACGCTCGAACAGAATATGACATGGACAGAGGAGCTTCTCAAAAAACTCGCACGAGATGTCATTGGGAAAATGCAGTTCGAAGTGAAAGATTCAGAAGGGAATACACATACAGTAAACTTTGATCGAGGGTGGCCTCGTCTTCGTTTCCCCGATCTCCTTAAAGAGTATGCGGGGGTTGATATTCAAAATACGAATCGCGATGAGTTAGAAGAGAAGGCACGACACTACGGACTCTCCAATGAGGATATACAGAAAACAGGGGGAGCGAACCTCATCGACTACATCTACAAGAAGTCTGTGAGGAATAGAATTATTCACCCAACCTTCGTAACAGATTATCCTGGTGATTTAAAACCGCTTGCACAGCAGAATGATGATGGAACTGCGCGCGTTGCTCAACTCATTATTGCGGGAGCAGAGATTACAAACCAGTATGCAGAGCTTGTAGACCCACTCCGCCAGAGGGAGCTCCTTGAAGCGCAGGCAAAAGCGAAACGAGAAGGAGATGATGAGGCAATGGATGTGGATGAACGATTCCTTACCGCAATGGAGCATGGGATGCCCCCTATGACTGGATTTGGGATGGGGATTGATCGTCTCGTAGCGCTCCTCACGGAGCAGGGAAATCTTCGCGATGTTATCTTTTTCCCTATTATGCGACCAAAGGAGTAGCGTTGCTATTCCTTTTTCTACTATTTCCTGTATACTTAGCCACGTTATGATGAAGAAACATAAGTTACGTCCGTTGAAGATTATTTCGAAGGCTTCACAGATTTATCAAAAGTATTGGAAGGAGATTCTCTTTCTCCTCTTACTCGTATTTCTCGCATCGTCGGTTTCAAGCTTCGGATTGAGGGTAGATTCACTCACAGGAGCAGTTGTTCAAACAGGATTGAGTAAGTTCTTTGGAGTCATTTCGTGGCTTCTCATTGCGTATATCAGCTTTGCTTCGATTCGTTACGTACTGAAACTCATACGAGGAAAGCATGAGAAGGTTGATGCTATCTTCTCTGAGGTGAAGTCATTTGCCTCTTACTTCCATTTCGTGCTTGGGAAGATTATCGTGAGTCTCGTGTTCTCGTTTCTCGTTGTCTTCCTTCTCATTACCCCATTCTTCCTTGTAGGAGGGTTTGGAGTAATGCGCGCGAATCCATACCTCTACATTCTTCCGCTTGCAGGAATCTTTGTGACGATATACGTTACGCTTTCACTCTTCCTTGTTCCTTACCTTATTGCAGATAAGGATATGGGAGTATTTGAGGCACTCGTCACCTCATGGAGACAGATGCGCGGGGAGAAGTGTAGGATTTTTATGCTTGGAGTATTTCTCCTTCTTCTCAATATTCTTGGAGTACTCGCTTTTGGATTCGGACTCCTTATCACGATTCCTATTACGATGATTGCGGGAGTTGTTGCATACGAGG
>JALVPH010000073.1 GCA_027031875.1 Candidatus Parcubacteria bacterium
AAGAGAGGAAAAATGGTTGAGAAAACGAATTGAATTAAAGAGTTCTGGATATGCGCTACTCAACTTCCCTACTTCTTGAATGACGACAGGGAGAAAGAGCACAAAAGATCCGAAGAAGAGGGAGAGAATAAAGAGGTAGAGGAAGAATGCCGCAAATGGGCGTGGGATGTGTTTGCGTGAAAGTGCAGTGATGGGTGCATCCATAAGGAGTGCAATGACGAGTGCGAGAATGAGGAGGATGAGAAAATCTCGTATCGAGAAAAGCCCGTAGAACATCCACACAATAACGAGCGAGAGGGCAATATTTTTTGCACTAAAGAGACATATGCGTCTTTCCATATAGTCCTAGTATACAAACATCTCTATAAAAAACAAAAGACACAATAAAATTATACATTTACTTTGCTCTATATGTCTTGTGCTCAACCGCATCAAAAAATCTCACGACATGGTCATACTTCAAATCTGTAACCGCGTACTCACCGAGCGTATCTAAATAAGATTCCTCAAACCTGCGGATACGTTCATTGCGAGAAAGGAGAGCTTCTTTCGCTTCAAATGAATCAAGGTGGCGATAGATGAATTCAGTATAATCACTGAGGTAAGTGGCACACTCCAACGGAGTAGTAATGTCCTCAGGAATCTGGTGATACTTTTTGAGGTTTTCAACGAACGCATTTGCAACGTGAAAACCTTCCCCCATCGCTCTATCAAGATGGAGCGCCATATGAAACTCGTTGATGTACTTCTTTTCAAAGAACTCATCGGCATCAATGAATGTTCTCTCTTCCCTCTCTGCAATGAGACGAAGAGCTTTCGACGCGAGCTTGTCATTCACAAAACGTACATCAACTTCTTCATCTTCCTCATAGTAATTCTGGTAGTAAAAGTTCGTCTTCTCATACTCAGTGAAACGAATAATAGAACGCATCATATCGAGGAGCGCTTGCTTAGTGAGAATAGCCCCATCGTTATTTACGAGAACCTCGTTGATAGTAAAATCACGGGTTTCAAAGTAATCGTCTTCCAAAGGTTCAACACCATGCCCGTGAATGTAGTCATCAGGTGAGTAATTCTTAGCGAGAGACTCGCTTAGCTCCGTATCCTCTTTGTCTGGGTCTCCGATGTAGCAAATATCAATGTCACGTGGTGTATGAGAGCATGTTCTATCGAGCGCTCGTTCTACGCTCACACGAGCCGCCCCTCCTTTCAAGGCATAATCTTCTGGAAGGGAGATGTATGGTTCCACATCGAGTTTTAACAGCTTTTCACTGAGAAAGGTAACTTCACCTTCGTAATCAGAAAACATACGGAGGTATCGAGTAAAGAGCTCTTCGTTATGAGAAATCTTCTCAAGAAATGCATCCAGCTTCCTGTCTTCTTCAACGAGTTTCTCCCTCTCCTTATGCGTTCGGTACTTCACTTCTTTGGAAAGAAACTTTTCTACCAAGGGAGAACACTCCTCCTTTCTTCTTTCCTTCTCAAGATTTTGGTGGATAGCCTTTCCTTCTCTCATCACCCTTTATTTTAACACAAAAGTGCTCTTTCGGCTTTTCCATATAAACAAAAAGGAAACATGCTACAATACCCTATATGGAATTCATAGAACTTCTCGCAAAACTCACTGCGATCATCTTCGTTGCAAAGATTATTGCGGAATTCACACGGACCGTGGATATCCTTTGGTACATCCTCCTTGGACTCGTGGGAACGCAATACATCTTCCACATTGATCCCACACAGCTCGAAAATTGGGCAACGCTCGGCGTTGTCTTCATCATGTTCTATGCGGGGTGGAAGGAGGATCTTCTCAAATTCATCTTTGAAATATGGAAAAATAAGTGGGTCGCACTCATCGGTGCGCTCGGTCCTTTTCTTGGAGCCTTTCTCTCCTTTCTCCTCCTCCGTTTTCAACTTCACGAAGCGGTAGTCGCAGGGCTCATCTTTACCTCTACTGCCGTTCCCTACACAGTCGCCGTGCTCACTGATCTTGGACTTGAGCGAACGCGCGCAGCGAAGACAGTGCTCTCCTCGTCTGTTGCAGATAACTTCATTAGCATCTTCCTTGCAGTGGGAGTGCTCCCCGCATTCGCACTCCTTCACCTCGGAGAGCTAGAATCCGCTTCTTTCGGAACAATTGCGCTCGAAGTCCTGGAACAGATGGGATTCATCTTTGGAGCATTTACACTCTTCGCAGCGCTCGGACTCATCATCCTTCCTGATGCGCGAATGCATATCCGAATGAACATTCCACAAATTATGCAACGAGATGGAATCCTCGCGCGTATTACCTACTGGCTCTACCAATTACGAGAAGCTCCCGGCCTCTACACGATTACTCGTGCATTTTCAAACGTGCGTATCGGAATCCCTCTCACTCTTCTCCTTGTGTTTGGGCTTGCATGGTTCGCACACCACTTAGGACTTCACCCCGCAATTGCAGCCTACCTCACCGGACTCATTCTCCACGTAGAGATGTATCACTCAACAGAGAAGAGCGAGATTGTGGATGATACTATCTCTATCAGCCACAAGAACCTCTCTATCTTCTTCTACTTCCTCCAAGAGTGGATTGGACCCATCTTCTTCATCTATCTTGGAAGTCAAATGATTGTGGAACTCTCACGTGTGTCGGATGTAATCATCTCTGCAATCGTCGCAGCACTCTTCATCGGAATCGCACAGTATACGAGTGCCTACTACGCAGGAATCAAGACGTCCCGTCTCCCAAAGCACGATGCGCGCCTCCTTGGATTCGCAATGCTCCCGCGTGATGTGATCGCCTTTGTAGTGCTCGGTCTCGCAATCACGACAGGGCTCATCAAAGCACAGAGTATCTTCGTCATTGTCACAATTGTAACCGTGCTCATTCTCAACATCGTTACGACACTCGTCATACGCTGGTT
>JALVPH010000074.1 GCA_027031875.1 Candidatus Parcubacteria bacterium
GCCCCGCTTTGGGTAAAGTATGTCACACCTCACCATCTATGTATTCCGTATACCCACCAACATAAAAGCAATGAGAATAATCCACTCTCATCACTCTTTTTCTACTTACTTTTATGAGCGTCTTGCTGCACAGACTCCTAGTCTAACAACAAAAACCATACATAGTATAAGCGTATAAAGAAAGCGATGAGAAAAATGTTACTCCTTCGCCGTATCCCGATACGGCTTAATCGTAGACATGTTCCTCATCGCCTTTTTCTCCACTTACCTTTGTGAGCGTTTTTGCTGCCAGACTAGGATTCGAACCTAGATAGCCAGGACCAAAACCTGGAGTCCTACCATTAGACGATCTGGCAATATGAGAAAGCTATTTGCTTTCCACCCCCTCCTTTTTATCAAAAAAATCAAGGATTGCAAGTTCAAGTGGAATGTAAGGATCTTGTGCAAGCTGGAAGAGTCGCTGGTTTTCAAGAAGTTTTTGAAGCAGGCTTGCACGAAGCATATTTCTCTCTCTCGCAAGCGTATTAAAGAACACATAACTCTCCTCCCCTTGTTCCCTCTTCACTTTTTCTCCAAACGAAGGGGAAAAACGGAGTTGAAGAATTCTCCTTAGAGATTGAATGAGAAGCTTCATAAAGAGCTGTGCATCAAACTCTTCTTCTTTCGCACGTTGGATATGCTCAATTGCTTCTCCTGCATCCCCTTTTGCAAGTGCAGAGATAAGAGAGTGGATGAGCTGCGTTGAGGGAACACGGAGAAAGCGTCCCGCCTCATTGAGTGAAATGGTTGATTCCCCTTTTGCGCGAAAGAATGCAATGAGCTTCTGGAGCACCGTTTGCGTATCACGAAATGACCCGTCTCCAAGGAAACTTACTACATCAGATACACCTGCTTCTAACTCCATCCCTTCTTTCTGTGCAATATCTTCTACCATTTTTTTGAGCGTTAGGATATTTGGGCGCTTAAACTGAAAGATTTCACAACGAGAACGTATCGTTTCAGGGATTTTGTGCGGTTCAGTTGTTGCGAGGATAAAAATCGTATGTGATGGCGGCTCTTCAATTGTTTTGAGAAGCGTGTTAAACGCTTCGGTAGTGAGCATATGAACTTCGTCAATAATATACACCTTCTTCTCACTATGGAATGGGAGGTTGCGTACAGATTCTCGCAAGGTGCGAGCATGTTCTACCTTCCTATGAGACGCCGCATCGATCTCAATGATGTCTTCCGGAGCACATCCGAGCTTGTTCGCGACAATCCGCGCAATACTCGTCTTCCCTGTTCCTCGTGGACCCTCGAAAAGGTAGGCGTGAGAGAAATTTCCCGATTCAATCGTCTTTTCGAGAATGGAGGTAACGTGATCCTGCCCGTATACTTCATTAAAATCTTTTGGGCGATACTTTTGATAGAGAACTTGATTCATACTCACTTGCAATGATAGCACAGGAAAGAGAAAGAGGAATGCACCTTTACGTACTCTTCGCAAATCTTATAACCTACGATTGTGAGGCATAAAATTAGTTTTTCGAAATTGCGTACCTTTTACAAAAATATGCTAGAATCCATTATCATATTTTTAACTTAACTGGTGTAAACACCTATAACGCGATCTATGAAAAAAGTGAGATATTCATTCCAGGAGATGAAAGAAGATGTAGAAAAGCTCGCAGGCTTTCTTAAAGGGAAAAGAGTGAAAAAGGTGTACGGGGTGCCAAGGGGTGGACTCATACCGGCAGTAATGCTCTCACACCTTCTTAGTCTTCCGCTTATTCTCAACAAAGAAGAGATTGATGAGGAAACCGTTATCGTTGATGATATTGTAGATACAGGGAACACAATTTTGAAGCTCCCACAAAAAGGCCTCATTGTTTCTCTCCTCTACAAGCCACACGCGATGATTGCTCCAGATTTTTACGCTCGAGAGGTTGCAAATAACGAGTGGGTCATCTTCCCTTTTGAAACAAATGAATCGAGCAGATATGATGGAACAGAAATCTAGGTAAGCATATAAAATGAACTTACCTAGAGCTTATTACATGTGGGGTATTTTTGTGTGGAATAAATAGTATTATAAGTCAATGCTCTATTTCACGATCGTGAAATAGGGCATTGATAAATAGATGATGATATGATGCGGTGTTGGGTGGAGAAAAAGTAAATAGCTCTTCCATCAAGATGAAATAACAAAGATCACATATTTATATGCTTTCAGATGAGTTCACGTTTCACGATCGTGAAAAGTGAACTGTTACTATTATTACTGAGTGGTGTCTATTTGGATAGGGAGAGGAAGGGAGTGAAAAAGTGGGGAGTGTTTAACCTTAAACACTCCCCACTTTTTCCATTTTCCCTCCTTCTCATATACCTTTACAAAAATTTCTATAAGTGTTAGCTTCAGAGTAAGCAAAAAAATTAAATATGTCAAAAAAACTAAAGAATAATGGGCAGGAGACGTAGAAAGAGAGGTCCACGGGGTCCCAAATACGGAACCTGCCCCGTATGTGGTATCCACGGTCGATTGACCGTGCACCACATACTCCCCAAATCACTATTTGGGGAGACGGGGGAGCATGTGCTCCTCTGCCGCTCCTGCCACGATGCAGTTGAGCGGCAAATCCAGCACGTAGAAAGAAAAGAAATACGTGCTGGAAAAAGACCTCATAAAAACGGGAGAGTAAAACTCTCCCGAGAGGTCTACTGGAACATCGTGTTCCAGTTCGCCGACCGCGGTACGACGGATACGACTCAGAGAAAAAGGAGGAGTCGAAGAGACCGTCGTCGTGGTCGGCGATAAAAACAGGATTCACGTCCTGTTTTCTTTTCGTTTCAACTTTTCCACGTAATCTCGAAAGTGTTCTCTTGAAGAGACAATGTGAGGAATATCTTCCTCGTGGAGTTCCCCTTTTTTTATAAGCTCATTCAATCGAATGAGAAACCACAAAAAATCCTCCCCGTAGAACTTCTGAAAATCTCTCAAAAAGAAGAGCTTTCCGTTGAAGTAGGCACGCTTTACCTTCTCCCAGAAAGAATCAATATCCATTCCTGTCTCCTTCGAGACTCTCGCAACAATAAGGGAGAGTGCGTGCCGTAAACTTTCATAGGTTCTATTTTTCTCCACATACGAATCTATTTCCTTCTGTGAAATATGAAGGAGTGAACTCAATTCTTTCTTGTGTTTGAGGAGTATTTCATTCGTCAACTTTTCTGTAACTGCTTCATTGAATGCCTCCAACTTCTCCCCGATGCTATACCCCACTTTTATCTTTGGTGACTTATCTGGATGAAGGTATACCTCTGAAGAAGAAAAGAGATGGAGCATTTCGTGGAGGAGCGACGCGTAGTCGTGTAATTTGTTCCCCGTAAGGTAAATCTCAATATTCCTCGTATCCCCATGGAAGAAGCCTGATTGGCACTTGTTCCTGCTTTTAAGAAAGTGAATTCTTTGTATGAGCTCTCCTAAGTCATGTTCAGAAAGCTCTCTTTCTTCTAGCCCAAGATGTCTCATTTCTTCGATTACGAAGGCAACGAGATGGGATATTACCTCCATATCCTCTTGAGTTTTTTCTACTTCTCGTGCTGTCGGATCACTCGGCTCAAAGTAGTATATTGCATCACGTGCATCTTCGTTAAATTCTCCCACCGTTTTCTCGAGCTCTTCCTTCTCTGTCCCTTTCTGTGGAACAAATTCTTCTTTTTTAAAACGAAAACGTGACATAGTATCGTGTTAATTGTATGTGTTCGTTATAAAAAAAGCAAGTTATTCACTTGCAGGTGGAATAAAAAATACTCTCATTTAATTACCCCTATCGCTTAACACACCCTCTTTCTTGAGAGCTCTTTTCGCAGCGTCTTGCTGTGCTTGCTGTTTACTCTTCCCTTCTCCTTGTGCGACTTCTCGTTCCCCAAAATGAACAGAAACAACAAACTTCTTATCATGGTCGGGACCTGTCGCAGAGAGAATTTCATAGTGAGGAGTCTTCCCATAGGTTTCCTGCGCATACTCCTGAAGGCGAGACTTTGGGTCTTTCCATGAACCACTCCTAATGATTTCCTCGAGCTCTTGAAAGAGGAGTTTCCCGACAAGTTTTTTCACCACCTCGTAACCCTGATCGAGGTGGAGTGCACCTAAAAATGCTTCAAACGTATTTGCGAGGATATAATCGCGCGCCTTTCCCTCATCACGTGACTCTCCCTTTGAGAGTTTAAGAAGCTCATTCATCCCCATTCTCCGTGCAACGCGGGAAATCGTTTCCGTGCGCACGAGCGCAGAACGATAGGCAGTGAGAATCCCCTCATTCACCTCCGGGAATTTTTCAAAGAGAAATTCTGTCACGATGAGCTCAAGGACTGCGTCCCCAAGAAACTCTAAACGCTCATTATGGGAAAGTCCCGAGTTCTTATTCTCGTTAATGTAGGAACGATGCGTAAACGCTTGTTCAAGGAGCTTCTTGTCGTGAAATGAAATTCCGAACCGTTTTTCAAATTGTGTGTACTTGTCTTCCATACGCCTCATTGGTAACTTATCTCATTTAGCTTATACCTCTTATACCTCTCTGTCTTCCTCCCCCTCATATGGTAAGAGTCCTTCCCTCTCAGAAATGCGCATAATTGCCTTTACGAGCATCTTCGACACGTCATCGTAGAGGTTGAGGTCGAGAATGTCATCTAGCGAAAACCACGCGACATCATCAAGCCCTTTCGTATCACCTCCAAGGTGAGGAACGTGGTAGGGTGCTTTTGTGAGGTAGTAGGATACCTGTTTTCGCACCGACCCCCTCTCTGGAGGATACGCAATATATTCACTCTCACCGAGCTTCTCAATCACCTCAATATCCCAATCTGTTTCCTCTTTTACTTTCTTCACAAGCGACTGTTCCTCACCAAGATGTTCATCAACACTCCCCTTCGAAAGAGTCCAATACCCAAAGATATCGTGAACCATTCCTATACGGACATTCCCAGAATCATCGACTGAGTACACAACCGCAGCGACTTTTCTATCGATTTCCATCTTCTCATAAGGGACATCAAAGGAGACTTTTTCTGCCTCTTTCTCATCATTATAGCGACGATGTGCCTCTCCAAGTATCCCGTTTACAAAACGATATGATTTTTTGCCCCCAAACTTTTTTGCGAGCTCTACTGCCTCATTAATAATGATACGTTCAGAAGGAACTTCTTCCCCAAAGAGGAGCTCATAAAGGGAAATACGGAGAATATTCTTATCTACAGTAGAAATTCGTTCAAGAGACCAACCGTCACTCAAATCATTTATGATTGTATCTAAATCTTCCTCTTTCATCTCTATCTCGAAAAGATGGTGAAGGATTTCTCGAGATTCCTCTTCATTTAATGGGATTGGAACAAACACCTTGTAGAGATATTCAAGTTCACGCGAAAAAAAATAGCTATCTTTCTCTTTCTTATTCCTCAACTCTCTTGCGTAGAGAAGTTGAAGCATCATCGCTCGTTGTTGTCTTCTGTGTGTCATATTCATGAGGAGTATAACAGATATGAGAAAGAGAGGAAAGAAAAGAAGAATGCTATGCATCCTTCTTTTCTTTCTTTGAAACGAGCTTCTTTACCACGTCAATAATTTGTTTTCCTCGATACTTTCCTGTTTTAAGATCGAGGCGATGACGCACATGCGTACTCTTTGTGTCTTTATCGGCGGTAAGTGTTTTTCCTTTAATTGCATGGTGAGAACGTCGATTCCCAGTATGCGCTCGTGTATGTCTCATTCGAATAACCATAGTGCTCGCTATTATAGAGATTTCTCGCATTCTTGCAAGTAAATATCGTCTCTTACCTTTCCTCTCTCTTTCGTGTATACTTCATCGTATGGAAGACGATAAAATGAAAATTGATATTCTCAATCGTAAACTCTACGAAAAAAAGCAATTACAAACTCACAAACGAAGAAGACTTCATAAGGAACGAATAAAAATTGCGGAGGATTTTAAAGATGGGGAATTTGAAGAATTAAAAAAAAGGAAAACATCCTATTCACTCCCCTCTTCAGTATTTAAACGAATCTTCCTTATCACTTTTATCCTCTTCATTATTGCTGTAGCCACTACGTTCGTAAAATTTTACCGAGGAGGAGAGCGTGTCTCAAATGACCTTATCTCGATGGAACTCGTAGGTCAACCATTTATTGACGCAGGCGAACCTCTCCGTCTCGTTGTGAGGATTCAGAACTTCAATGAAGTTCCACTTCAGATTCCAGATCTCGTTATTTCCTACCCTATTGATAGTGAGTCGGGAGAAGAAAAGGTAATACGAAGATCTCTCCCAGAGTTGAAGAAAGGAGCCCGAGCAGAAGAGGAATTCAAAATTCCTCTCGTAGGGCAAGAAGGGGAACAACGAAAAGTCACAGCGACGCTTGAATACCACATCCCTGGTTCGAGTTCTATTTTTACAAAGAGTGTAAGCGAAAATGTCATTATCCGATCTACGCCAACTCGTGTAACGATTGATGCGCCAGAAAAAGTAATTCACAATCAAGATGTAATGTTCGACATACGGGTGGGGGCTAACACGACAGAAAGTCTGCGGAATATCCTCGTTCGGATAGAACTTCCTCCTGATTTTGAATTCATTGGTGCAAATAGAGAAGCACTCTTCGGAAACGAAGTGTGGAATATTCCTAAGTTAAGCCCACAAAATGAATTTAGACTTCGCATAAAAGCAAAAGTTCACAGTCTCCCGGGAGAATCACGATCCATTCACGTTTACGTGGGACAGCAAAAAGAAGACTCTCCTACAGAAATAAAAACCACCTTTAACCACGCCATCCACACATTCGAAGTAGAACAACCATTCCTTGAAACACGAATTTTTGTCGATGGAAAGAGAGCAAGTGCGATCCCGGTGGAGGGAGATACCGACGTATCTATTGAGATAGATTTTAAGAATACGCTCGAAGAAGCGATTAAAAATGTACGACTCAGTCTCTACCTCGATGGAAATATCTATATTCCACAGAGCGTGCGCGTGCTCAATGCAGAGTACAACTCTCTCGCACGATACATTCTCTGGTCAGAAGATACCTATGAGAGACTTAAAGAGCTCAAACCAGAGCAGGAAGGAAGCGTACAGTTTACTTTCAACACAAAACCATTTCTCTCCTCAGAGATTCCAAAGAATCCTAAACTCCATATGTGGGTCTCTGCAACTGCACTCGGAGAAAATGGAAAGGAGTATAACGTGAAGCAAATCGATTCTACGGAACTCCGAGGAATAAGTGAACTCTCGGTGAGCGCATTCTCACAGTATTCAAGTGGACCATTTAAAAACCTTGGACCATACCCACCAAAAGCAGGACGAAAAACGAGCTACACTCTCACCTTCCAAATACGAAATCACCCAAATGACGTAGAAGATGTCATTCTCTCAACTATTCTCCCAAGCTACGTTCGCCCTACAGGGAAGGTTTCCCCAAGCACGGAATCAAAGAATATCCACTACGTTGCATCGACCGGAGAGTTCACATGGAAAATTCCAAAAATCCCCGCAGGAACAGGAGTGGGACGCCCTGCAAAGGAACTCTCTATTCAAGTGGAAGCAACACCTTCAATATCCCATATCGGTGAACTCCTCCAACTCACACGAAAGATAGACGTTACTGCACATGACCCATTCGCAAATGTGGATATCACCTATCACGCAAGCCCAATTAATAGCCACGTTCGTGATGCTGGAAATCAGGGAGGACTTGTGAAAGAGTAAGGGCAAAAAGCGCACAAAATGTGCGTTTTTGCAGTAGAAAGACAAGAGAGTTAACAATGAGTAGAGGGCGGGGCGAGTGCTACGCACTCGCCCCGCCTTTTCCTTTCTACCCCACCCATTTCCCCTAAATAGACAACAATTTCATACCTATGAAAAACTTGTCAAAAATTGTCTTCGCGTTACAATACTTTTGCTTTTATAAGATTATCCATTTAAGTAAAAGGTTATTTAGAGATATGAAGATACAGCCATTAGCAGATCGCGTTCTCGTAAAGAGAATAAAAAAAGATGAGGGGGAGAAAAAACTCTCATCCGGAATCTATGTAAAGAGTAAAGAGGAAAATACTCCAAGAAATATGGGAATTGTGGAGGAAATTGGTCCAAAACTTAAAGAAAAACAAGAGAAGGGAGAACTCAACTTCAAGGTAGGTGATAAAGTTCTCTTCTCTTGGGGAGAAAAGGTCGAGCTTGGAGATGAAACGTATGATATCATCTCCGAAACAAATGTTCTCGCAGTTGTGGAAGAGGAATAGTAATTATCCGTCATTAACCACGTATTAATCAGAATGGCTATGGCAAAAGAAGTAATTTTTAAAGATGAAGCGCGCAAGCGAATGAAGCGAGGAATGGATATTGTCGCGGATGCAGTTCGCGCAACAATTGGACCTCGCGGAAGGAATGCAATTATCGATCGCGGATTCGGTGCTCCTACCATCACAAACGATGGGGTGAGTATCGCGAAAGAGATTGAACTCAAGGATAAAATGGAGAACCTTGGAGCTTCCGTCATTAAGGAGGTTGCAAACAAGACGAACGATAGTGCGGGAGATGGAACCTCAACCGCAACGGTACTCACCCACGCAATCGTAACTGAAGGAATGAAGGTTGTCGCAATGGGAGCAAATCCGATGAGTCTCAAGACGGGGATTCAAAAAGCATCCGAACTCATCCGTGATGAGCTCACCAAGAGTGCAAAGAAGATAAGTTCTGACGAGGAAATCACTCACGTTGCATCTGTTTCCGCTGAATCTGAGGAAATCGGAAAGATTATTGCAGAAACGATTAAAAA
>JALVPH010000075.1 GCA_027031875.1 Candidatus Parcubacteria bacterium
AAAATGGACTCCTCGAGAAAGAGGAAACAATCACTCAAAATGTTGCAACCGCAGAGCGAAGTGGAGGGATTATTGAACCGCTCCCTAAGATGCAGTGGTGGATTGATACAGAGAAGAAGTTCATATTCAATTCTGACAAAATAGAGGGAATCAAAAAAGGTGAGATGGTTTCAATGAAGGACCTTATGCTCCAAGTGGTACGAAGTGGACAGATAGAAATTATTCCAAAACGCTTTGAGAAGGTATATTTCAATTGGATTGAGAACCTTCGCCCATGGAATATCTCACGTCAAATCTGGTACGGACACCAAATTCCAGTATGGTATCGTGGTGATGAAATCTACGTAGGAGTTGAGGAACCAGAAGGAGAAGGATGGGTGCAAGATTCTGATACCCTTGATACCTGGTTCTCTTCTGGTCTCTGGACATTCTCAACACTTGGATGGCCGGACAAGACAGAGGATCTTCAAATCTACCATCCAACAAGTCTCCTTGAAACAGGACAAGATATTATCTTCTTCTGGGTTGCGCGTATGATTCTTATGACGACCTACTTCCTTGGAGATATCCCATTCAAAAAAGTGTACTTTCACGGACTCGTACGTGATAAACACGGAAGGAAAATTTCTAAGTCACTTGGGAACAACATCAATCCAGTCGACATTATCGAGAAACATGGAACGGACGCACTCCGTATGTCACTCATCGTAGGAAATGGTCCAGGAAATGATGTAAACTTCGATGAGCAAAAAGTAAGAGCGTATGGAAAGTTTGCGAACAAGCTTTGGAATATGACACGCTTCATTCTCGAACGCTACGATGATATCACACAAGAAAATGAAAGCTTTTCTGAAGATGGAGAACGAGATGAGGGGATTGTTAAGAAGCATCAACAGTTTATAGAAGAACTCACAAAAGAATCCGACCAACTTCAACTCCATATCGTATCAGAGAAGCTTTACCACTACGCTTGGCACTACATTGCAGATGAACTTATAGAAGAAACGAAAGGAGTTCTAAGCGAAGGAACTCGTGAAAAAAAAGAGAAGAGTTTTCGTACTCTCCTCTCTGTATTCAAGGATACGCTCCGTATGCTTCATCCATTTATGCCTTTCGTAACCGAAGAAATATGGAAAGATCTTCCTCGTAAAGAAGGAGAACGAGAGCTCCTCATGACAGAAATATGGCCCCTCACATCATAAAAACATTTCAACCATACGCGATTGATACACTCCGATTTGCGTTGAACCATAAACATATACCTTTTGCAATTATCCTTGGGGTAACACCTGCAATTGTCTGGCTCTTTTTCTGGACACGAGAAGATCGCTTCCATAAAGGACCAAGGTGGCCACTCTTCTTTACCTTCCTCGCGGGAGCAGGTGTAGGTGCTCTTCTCCTCCCACTTTCTCCTTACCTTAAAGAACTTCAACTTGGGCTTGCAGAAAAGTTATTCATATTTGCATCAATAGAGGAGTTCGCAAAATTCCTCGTAGTGTTTCTTATGGATTATAAACTTCCCTACTTTAGCGAACCAATTGATTATGCGATCTACCTCATCAGCGGTGCATTAGGGTTTGCCGCATTTGAAAACGTCCTCTACCTTGCGCACCCATCGGTGATAGAAAACCTCCCTTATATGATTGAAACGGGTATGTTCCGCTTTCTCGGATCAACAATCCTCCACAGCGTTCTCGCGGCAATTCTTGGGCTCACTATTGGATTCGTATTCTATAAGAAAACAGGAATTAAACTTCTCTACGCAAGTATTGGCATTGTTATTGTCTCCATCTTGCACACAATCTATAATTACTTTATCATTGAGCATATGAAGCTGAATGGATTCCTCGCGCTTGGAATCCTTTGGGTAGTAAGCCTCATTGTGATATCACTCTTTGAAAAAGTGAGAGTTATTCAGCATTAATGCTATAATGAAGACGTATGACAAAGAAGAAGAACTTTTTTAAGAAACTTGCAGAAAGTGTCCAGCAGTTGCGATCTGACAACTACGACGAGTATGAGGAAGAGACTCCTCAGAAAGAGGTAAATATCCACATCCAATCCCCTGAAGAGGAAAGCTATGAAGAGTATGAAGAAGAGGTTGGGGAGCTCGCAATTGATATGTATCGCATCGAGAATGCACTCATTCTTCAAACGATGATTGCAGGGGTTCAAAAGAACGATATTGATATTACGCTCACACGCGATTCCCTCACGATCGAAGGAGCTCGTCGTAGAGAGGATCTTGGAGAAGTCTATGAAGAGTACTTTCAGGAGCTCTACTGGGGCCCCTTCGAGCGAAGCATCGCTCTCCCCGAAGAGGTCGATATTGAAGAAGCGGAAGCACACGAGCATCACGGACTCCTCACAATTATCCTCCCACTTGTCGATAAACACAAACGAACACACTTAAAAATTAAGTAACACCAACAATAGAGAAGAATGCGATTTAATCGCGTTTTTCTTTTAACTTCCTTCCCTACCTCATCCATGCTATACTTATAAATAATATGAAAGAGAAAAAGAACGAACGATTTGAAGGAAGATTCTCGTTAGGAAAAAATGGAATTGCATACATTACTAACAAAGAAACAGGACAAGTTATTGAAGTTCATAAACACAACGCGGGAACAGCACTCTCTCGCGATTTTGTACTTGTAGAAATCACTGATCCACGGAAAGGTCTCGGTGAGGTTGTTGAAGTCGTAAAACGAGCAAAAACTGGATTTGTAGGGATCGTTCACAAAAAAGGAGAAAATTATGTGCTCGTTCCTGACGACTTTAAAATTCCGGAAATATTTATCCCACGTGCATATGCAGATGAGAAAAACCTCACAATAGGAGAAAAAGCATATGTGGAAATAGACACC
>JALVPH010000076.1 GCA_027031875.1 Candidatus Parcubacteria bacterium
GGCAATCATCTTCTGAGTACAACGAACGAGCACGCCTCCTTGCACTCCACGAGGACCTCACGAACTGGTATCACGAGCAGTTGATGAAAAATACAGATGCACTCGATTACCTCCATTCTCGCGGACTCACTGATGAAACAATTACCCACTTTCGTCTCGGTTTTGCTCCAAAAGAGTGGGGAAGTGCGGTGAGCTTTCTTACGACACGCGGATATTCAAAAGAGGAGATTGTGAAGTCAGGAGTGGGGGTAGAAAAGAAAGATGGAACGCTCTTTGACCGCTTTCGCTCGCGCATTCTCTTTCCTCTCTTTGATACGCAAGGGCGAGTTGTTGCCTTTTCCGGAAGAATTTTCCAGGATGATCACCCAGCAAAGTACCTCAATAGTCCAGAGACGATACTCTTCGAAAAATCAAAGATACTCTACCCTTACCATCTCGCAAAATCTGCATTCTCAAAAAACGACCTTGCGATTCTTGTGGAGGGGCAGTTTGATGTCGTGCTTAGCCATCAGGCAGGGTATGAGAACACTGTGGCAGTATCAGGAACAGGGTTGAGTGAGGAACAGCTCTCTCTTATCGCACGCTTCACGAAACATATCGCACTCGCACTCGATGCGGATCGCGCAGGAATTCGCGCAGCACGACGTGCGGTGAAAATGGCATACGCGCGTGATTTTGATGTTTCGCTCATTATTCTATCGGAAGGAGAGGATCCGGCAGATACCATTCTTCGTTCGAAAGAGAAGTGGGACCTTCTCGTAAAGGAAGCAGTTGATTATATTGATTTTGAAATACAAGGAGCGCTTCGCCACAAGCTCGATTTCTCGCAAAAGCTTAAGCTTCTACAGGAAGAGATTTTTCCTATCCTCACGGTGATGAAGAGTGCGCTCAAACGCGAACATGCAATAGGGCGACTCGCACACTTTTTAGGAATGAGTAAGGAGTCTGTTGCTGATGATTTTCGTCGCTATTTGGAAACAATTCCTTCCTCTCAGAGGCATCCATTCCTCGAGCTTTCCGAGCGTTCACAAGAAGCTTCTCGTTATACCATCGAAGAACCCTCACGAAAGATTCCTTCTGAGGAGGAGAGGAGAGATACAGAACGGGAGGCGATGCTCTTCGCGTATGCACTCGTTCAAAAAGATCCTCTCGCAATGGAAAAAGATGAGGAACTCCGATTACTCTTCAAACGAGTGTTTGGAGTGAGTGATGAAGAATCCCTCTTTGCTCCGCTCTCTGATGAAGAGAAGGAGATGATTCTCTTTGTAGTGGAGGAAGAAGAGATGACGACGAAGTATCTAAGGAAGAAAATCTTTGACAGTCTCGTTTTTCTCCGTATTCTGCAACTAGAAAAGAGGGCAAAAGAGATTGATGAGGAGATTAAGCGACTTTCTGTTCATGCTCCAGATCGTGTTCCAGTAGAGCTTATGAAAGAAAGTCAGGAAGTGTTGAGTGAACTTACCACATTACGAGCAATGTAACCGTATGATGAATACCTATGGCAACGACAAAGAGTAAAAAGAAAAAAGAGGAGAAAGTAACAAAGGAGGAAAAGAAGACTACATCATCTTCGAAGAAACGAACGTGCAAGACGAAGAAGACGAGCTCTTCTAAGAAAGAGGTAAAGAAAACAAGTGCAACAAAAAAAAGCGAAAAAAAAGCAACAGAGAAGACAACAAAGACAAAAAAGACAGGGGAGAAAGAGGAGAAAAAGACAGTGAAGAAGACGAGTACAAAGAAAAAGACTTCATCAACAACTGAGAAAAAAACATCTTCTTCAGCGAAGAAGAGTACTTCATCGTCTGTTTCGAAAAAGAAATCAAACACAAAGAAAAAGAAGAATAAAGGGAAGCCCTCACTTCAGTCGCTCGATGAGCTTCGTGATAATCCAGAGGCGCTTGAGGCAGAAGTAGCGAAGCGGGAGGCAAAAATGAGAGAGCTTATTGCACGAGGTGAGAAACGAGGTTTTCTCACATATGCGGAGATTCTCAAAACCTTTCCGGATATCGAGGAAGATATTCAGTTTTTGGATGAAATTTATGAACGTCTCAATAATGCAGAGATTGAGGTAATTGATTCTGCTGTCTCAAAGAAGAAATCATCAGGAGGACTTCTCGATCTCGATGTAACTGATGAGGATATTCTCGAGAGTGACTTCATTACGAAGAAAGGTCCTAGCACGAAAGATTCAATTCAGATGTATCTCAGAGAAATCGGACGTTACCCGCTCATTAAGGCAGCGGACGAGATAGAGCTCGCAAAGCGAATCGAAGCAGGGGATGAGGAGGCAAAGAACCTCCTCGCGAAAGCGAACCTCCGTCTCGTTGTTTCCATTGCGAAGAAGCACGTAGGGAGGAGTCCAAACCTTACCCTCCTTGACCTCATTCAAGAGGGAAACATTGGTCTCTTTAAAGCAGTGGAGAAATTTGATTGGAGGAGAGGGTTTAAGTTCTCTACCTATGCGACATGGTGGATCCGTCAGTCGATTACGCGTGCGCTTGCTGATCAATCTCGCACAATCCGCATTCCTGTCCATATGGTAGAGACGATTACGAAGTACAAGCGTATCTCAAAGGAGATGACACGAGAGCTTGGGAGGGAACCAAGCCCTCAGGAGGTTGCGGATCGTATGGGCATTGAGGTAGATAAGATTCACCTTATTGAGAAAATTAACAAGGCGACGATGTCTTTAGAGGAACCTATTAATTCTGATGATGATGGAAAGTCAACACGAGGAGAGTTTATTGCAGACGATAAGATTCCATCCCCAGATCGAGATTCCTCACATTCTATCCTACGAGAACAGCTCAATAAAATTCTCGAAGAATTGAACGACAAGGAGCGAAGAATTATTGAACTCCGCTATGGGCTTCGTGATGGGGTTAGCCATACCCTCGAGGAGGTAGGACGAAAGTTTGGGGTGACGCGTGAGCGTATTCGCCAGATTGAGGCAAAGGTTCACGAGAAAATTCGCATGAACGAGGAAATACGAAAGCTGAAAGATTTTTAGAAAAGGAAGCAGAAAAAGGAGGGCGGGCGAGATTGCGTTTACAAACGCAATCTCGTCCGCCTTTTGACTTTCTCTCTCATTCCATTACTCTCTCTCCTTATGGAAGAAGTAAAATATCAAGGAAAATACGTAACAGTCACAGAAGAGGTAATTGATGGTCATACCTATGAACGGGTAAAGCTTCGCGAGGGAGTTCATCTCATTCCCTACCGACGAGAAGATAATAAAATTCTCTTAATGAAAGAGTATCGAGTTCACGAAGGCGGAGCTCGATGGAAGTTCGTCTCTGGCTGGGTTGATAAGGAGGGGAAAGATGCACTTCAACACGCAAAGGAGGAGCTTGCAGAAGAGCTTGGTCTCTGGGCAGAATCATGGAAAGAAATTTTTGCGGAAAAGAACAGACAAGCTACTTGCTCTACAGGAATTCACGTCTTTCTCTGTGAGCACATTCACCCACTCGAACAGAAGCCAGATAATCCAGATACAGGGGAGGTACTCGATTCAAAATGGTTTTCACTCAACGAACTCATTCAACTTATAGAAGAGGGAAACATAAAAAACCCAGCGCCATTTCTTGCAGCGGTAGTGTTTCTCCTTAAAAAACAAGAGAGCTAAAAAGAAAAGGCGTGCAAATGCACGCCTCGCCCGTCATTCCGGACTTGATCCGGAATCCAGTAAAGGAGGCGGCACATTCGTGCCGCCGCCTTTCAAGAAAACTCCTTTGTAGTTTTCCTGTTATTCCCAACTTGACCTGTCCCTCACACAGAATCTGTGTGAGGGGTTGGGAATCTAGAGTGTTCTAGCTTTAGGAGAGATTACTCCGTAGTTTTTCTCTTTTTTGATAGCACAAGTACCGAAAGTACAATCAAAAAGAGAAACACACTCGCACTCACTACCGGGAAGGTAATAAATCCAAACTTCAACATGTGAATTTGGGAGCAGCTCGCTGCTTCCTCAAACCCACAACTTATCCCTGCCGAGGAAGCAATCTGATATTGCCAGAGTGTTTGATATATTGCGAGTAAAAATCCCGGAATGGAGAATGCGAGAATGTTTTTTGCGAGTATTCTTTTCTCTCTGTGTAACCATGCGACGAGGAGAACGATGAGTTGGGGAAAGAGGAGGATGCGTTGGAACCAGCAGAGCTTACACGCGGGAACTGCGTAGTACTCTGAATAGAGGAGACTTCCTATCGTTGAGAGGAGGATCACAACGAAGGTAATGAGAAAGAATTTCTTCTCTACCTTCTCTACAATTCGTCGCAAGACTGTTTTTCTGCTCATAGCAAGAAAAGCAACGATAAGTGTACCCAGTTGAAGGAGGAGTGCACCACATGCGGTGAGCGTCTCAAATGTGTTAATATCCATATGCTCGCTATGATAGCACAACTTCATAAATATGAAAAAAATTTGACTCTATTTTACTTTTTGATATGATGCCTGCATCGCAATGAGTAAAGACGAAAAGAATATTATCAAAGGGATAGTGGTGGAATCTCTTCCGAATACCATGTTTCTCATTCAGCCAGAAGGAACAGAGAGCGAGGATGAACGCATCCTTGCATATTTGGCTGGGAAAATGAAGTTATATCGCATTCGTGTGTTGGTTGGTGATACGGTTGAGGTTCTCTTAGATCCCTACGGGGGAAAAGGCCGTATTATTAAGCGACTCTAGCGATTTATTTTTTAGTGTATGAAGGTTAAATCATCAATTAAAAAGCGATCTCCAGAGGACAAGATTGTTCGTCGAAAGGGGAGGTTGTATCGCATTAATAAGCTAAAGAGAAGGAACAATGCACGTCAGTAGCATTGATCTTTTGTCGTTAATTTAGAAGGAGAAGTATATGAGACTTTTTGGAATTACAATTCCTGAGAACAAGCAGATTCAGTACGGACTGACTGTCATCTATGGAATAGGACTCTCACGTGCCCAAGAGATTCTTAATCGTGCTGGGATTCCTCGTGAGACAAAAACGAAGGACCTCACACCAGACGATGAGAAAAAGATTCGTGCAATCGTGGAGGAGTATACCCTTGAGGGAGATTTACGAAGAAAGGTGAGTCAGGACATCAAGCGACTCATCGACATTGGGTCGTATCGAGGTGGTCGTCACACACGACGACTTCCTGTTCGTGGACAGCGAACGAAGACGAATAACCGAACGCGACGAGGTAACAAGCGTGTTACGATGGGTTCGGGAAGAATTAAGGTGAAGAAATAGTTAGCGTATGGGAAAGAAAAGAATTGTAAAACAGAAGGGGCGCGCAATGGATAAGAACTTGCGTTCGCGAGTACTCTCACGCGTTCCTAAAAAGAAACTTGCGAAGGCAATTGTGCACGTGCAAGCAACCTACAACAATACGAAGGTTCTCGTTACAGATGAGAAGGGGAATGCGGTAATGTTCTCCTCATCTGGGTCGCTCGGATTTAAAGGAGCAAAAAAGGGAACTCCGTACGCAGCTGCGAAGGTAGGTGAGGTTCTTGGAGAGAAGGCAGAGATGATGGGGATTAAGGAGATTGAGGTAGTAGTGAAAGGAGTTGGATCAGGAAGGGAGTCCGCAATTCGTGGATTTATCTCAAAGTCGAGTGCAGAAATTACTAAGATTGAGGACAGAACTCCAGTTCCGTTTAACGGGCCACGTCCTCGTAAGGCACGACGCGTATAGAAGAAGCATATGGCAAAGAAGGTAAAAAAGTACAAGCTCGCGAGAAGGCTCGGTCCAGAAATTTTTGAGAAAACACAAGGGCAGAAGTTCCTTCTCTCAGAACAGAGGAGAGCAAAGAATCGAACAGGGAGACCTCGTCGTCTCACTGACTACGGACTCGCGCTCATCCAAAAGCAGAAAGTTCGTTTCGCGTATGGAATCTCTGAGAAGCAGTTTTCCAACCTCGTGAAGAAGGCGTTTGCATCTGCGAAGTATGGAGAGGCACCGGCAGATACGCTCTTCAAACTCCTTGAGAAGCGACTTGATAACGTCGTGTATCGCGCAGGAATTGCAAGTACGCGTGCGTTTGCTCGACAGCTCACAACTCATGGGCATATTACTGTGAATGGAAAGAAGATTGATATCCCTTCCTACTCTGTAAAGAAAGGGGATGTGCTCTCCATCCGCGAGGGGAGCCGTTCAAAGAAGGTGTTTGAAGATCTTGAAAAGAAGCTCGCAGAGGTGCGTGCACCTGCGTGGTTAAAGATTGATCCGAAGAAGCTTCAAATTGAAATCGTGGGAGAACCAAAAAATCCTGAACCGTTCTTCAATTTTCAAACAGTTATTGAGTTCTACAGTCGATAGTTCTCTCTTCTATTCATTGAGCATTCTCTCTCCTTTATAGAAAGAAGGGGATGCTCGTTAATTCTAACATTCGTTATTGTACGACTATGTTTCAACAAGAAATTCTACTTCCAAAAAAGATAACTGTCGTTGAGGAAGACGGACCGAAAGGAGTGTACGAGATAGAAGGTCTCTATCCCGGATATGGGCATACGCTTGGGAATTCACTTCGCCGCGTTATCCTTTCTTCACTCCCTGGAGTATCCATTATCTCCATCAAAATAAAGGGGGCAGATCATGAGTTCGCAACTCTTGATGGAGTAAAGGAAGATGTACTTAACATCATCCTCAACCTCAAGAAAGTTCGCTTCATGCTCCGTGCAGGAGACGAGGCAACAATCCGTCTCCACGCAAAAGAGAAGGGTGCAGTGTATGCGGATGCGTTTGAAAAAACAGGAGAAGTAGAGGTTCTCAACCCAGATCAGTATATTGCGGAGATTACTTCTTCAAAAGGAGAGCTCGATATTGAACTTGAACTTGCAAAAGGGATTGGATACCTTCCAAAGGAGGAATTCAAGAAAGAGAAGGAAGCAATCGGGACAATCCTCGTTGATGCAATTTTCAGTCCAATTCGAAAAGTTCGCTATGAAGTGGAGAATATGCGTGTGGGTGACAGAACAGATTACAACCGTTTGAGAATCTCTCTCGAAACGGATGGAAGTATCACCGCGAAGGAAGCACTTGAGTCTGCGCTTAAGATTATGCTTCGACAGTTTCAATCTATCCTCGATCTCAAAGTTAGCGAAGATGAGAAGAGGGAGCACGGAGAAGGAGAAGCAGATGAGACTGAAGATGTCTCCGATGCGTATGACGAGGAGACACTCGGAGAAGAGTATGATGACAGTGAGCTTGTCGAACTCCTCAAGACGCGAATTGATACGCTCGACTTTTCTTCACGAACAGAGCGTGCCCTCGCATCGGCGAACATTCGAACACTTGGGGGGCTCATCCGTAAATCAAAAGAAGAGCTCCTCGCGATAGAAGGGTTTGGACAGAAGAGTCTCGATGAGGTCATCGATACGCTCTCTACATTTAAACTCACATTAAAAGATAAGTAGTACTATGAGACACCACAGAAAAAATAGAAAATTTGGGAGGAAGGCAAACGTGCGCCGTGGATTCATTCGCTCACTCGCAATCGCACTCATTGAGAATGAGCGCATCATTACGACGGAAGCGAGAGCGAAGGAACTTCGTCCCTACATTGAGAAGCTTGTCACGAAGGCAAAGAGAGGCGAGCTCGCAGATAGGAGGTTCATTTCTGCACGACTTGGGAATCAAGCGAAGCTTGCAAATAAGCTTGTCGATGAAATCGCCCCTCGCTATACTGAGCGTAACGGAGGGTACACGCGTATTATCAAACTCCCTCAACGAGCAGGAGACGCAAGTCCAATGGCTCTCATTGAATTTTTAGCATAAACAGCGTATGGCAGAGAAGAAACAACAAGTGAAAGAGTATGTCCTTGATGCAGAAGGGAAGAAGCTCGGACGATTGAGCACGGAGATTGCAACTATTCTTCGTGGAAAGAATGAGCCTTCTTTCCAAGCTCACACTTATCCACAGGTGCGTGTAGTAGTAAAGAACGTATCAAAAATACTTATTCCGAGCTCGCACCTCAAGAAGATGTATAAGAGTTACTCTGGATACCCTGGGGGATTGAAAGAGGAGACGATGGAACACCTTATCGAGAGGAGAGGGTATAAGGTAATCGTGGAGAAGGCTGTTCGCGGAATGCTCCCAAATAACAAGTTACGAGATAAGATGATGAAGAACCTCATCATTGAAGAGTAGGACTATGGCAAAGAAAGAAGAACAATACATTCAAGCAACAGGGCGTAGGAAGAGTGCAACCGCACGCGTGCGTATTACTCCTGCATCGAAGATGACTTACGTGGTGAACGGTCGTACGCTCGATGAATACTTTCCTGTAGAAGAGTTGAGGAAGGTTGTGCAGGCTCCCTTCAAAGTTGTAGACACAAAGGATGACTTCACGGTATCCATTGTGGTGAGAGGAGGAGGAATCTCTGCGCAAGCGGATGCGACGCGGCACGGAATTGCGCGAGCGCTCATCATCTACAATGAGGAGCTTCGTGTTCCCCTCAAGAAAGCAGGATACCTCAAACGTGATCCTCGCCAGAAAGAGCGAAAGAAACCAGGTCTTAAGAAAGCGCGAAAGCGCCCACAGTGGTCAAAGCGTTAAACAAAAGCAAGAGAATATTCTCTTGCTTTTTGTGTATAAGCGGCATAATGGTAAATACGTGGGTCCGAATATGCTAAAATAGCTATATTACATAAGGATAATTTCACTAAAAATTACACGATGTCTCTAAAAAAACAGAAAAATATGTCCTCACTGCGGAA
>JALVPH010000077.1:0-1760 GCA_027031875.1 Candidatus Parcubacteria bacterium
GCTCCTCATATTTTATTTTACCACTCGTTTGTAACGATAATGACGAGGTCCTAGCCTACTTATGTATTAGGCGTCTGATAGATTGAAGAAAAAGGAAGATGGTTACTCATCTTCCTTTTTCTTCAACTCAATTCGTGAGGTGAGTGCATATTTAAGGGTTTCACTATCAGAGTATTCCAATTCAATTCCGCTTGAGAGCCCACGTCCGAGAGCTGTGATACGTATCTTCGGAAACTCACGTTTGAGGAAGGATTGAATTCTCAGCTGCTCGTGTTCGAGTTCTGGCTTGAGAGAGAATCCAAAGATGAGTTCTTTTAACCCTTCGTGTGTGATTCCATACCGAATGCGTTTTTTGAGTGCACGATACTCCTCTCGTTCATGAGGGGAGAGGTTATTGAGGACGAAATACTTTCCCTCGTAGAGCTTCATTTTCTCTACGTTCTCTAAATCACTCTCTTTTTCAACGAGCATGAGCATTGATCCATCTTTCTGCGCACAGAGCTTACAGACTCCACTTTCTCCCTGCGTTTTTGGGTAGTAGCGAAGACAATGGTGACACTGCGTTACTTCACTCTTTACTTTCGCAATCTCATTCACGAGCTCTTGGATGTAATTTGTATCTTTTCGTATGAGGAAGTAGACGAAGCGCTTTGCTTGCCTCCTTCCTATCCCTGGAAATTGCTCAAAGAGTTCTCTTAGTTTTTCGATATTCGTTTCTCCATCCATACTTCTTAAAATTCTTGCTCAAATCCGCCTTCTTCGTAAACTGCATGCTTCTTGTCGACCTCTAAGAATGTTGTGCGTGCACTATCGAAGAAGAGCTGTGTGTGCCCAACCGCACCATTGCGATGCTTCTCAATGAGTACATCTACAAATTCAGATCGCCCCACACCATCTTCCTTTCGCTCACGGTGGAGGAACATTACCACGTCAGCATCCTGCTCAATAGATCCAGAATCACGGAGGTCTGAGAGACGCGGCTTTCCTCCACGTGATTCCACCGCACGGGAGAGCTGAGAGAGTGCAACGACAGGGACGTTGAGCTCCCTTGCGAGCGATTTAAGGGAGCGAGAAATCTCTGTCACTTGATTTACCATCGAATCGTAGTTCTTTGTTGGGTTCATCAATTGAAGGTAGTCTACAAAGATGATATCGAGTCCGTGCTCTGCTTTGAGACGACGAGCAGTTGCTTTCATTGCGAGAATGTTGTTTCCAGGGGTGTCGTCAATGTAGATTGGTGCGTGTGAGAGCGTCTCCATTGCTTGTGAGATGCGAGAGAAGTCATCATCAGTGAGGCCTCTCCCGGTGCGAATTCTCCACGCATCAACCTGAGCTTCCGCGGAGAGCATTCTATCGGTGAGCTGTTCCGCACTCATCTCAAGAGAGAAGAATGCAACTGGACGGCTTTGTTCTACGGCAATCTTTCGCGCGATATCCAGTGCGAGTGCAGTCTTTCCTGTGGAAGGTCGTGCCGCGAGAATGATGAGGTCTGATGGATGAAGCCCTGAGAGAATATCATCGAGTGATTGGTATCCAGTAGGAATTCCACGAAGATGATCCTCTCCTTCCGCGAGTTTCTCAATACGTTCCCATGATTTCGGAACGAGATCTCGCATACTGAGGAATTTCTTCGAGCTGTTTGGATTGTTGGTAATCTCAAACACCTTCTTTTCCGCTCGGTCGAGAACTTCCTCTATCTTTTCATCTTCCTCATAACCGAGCTGGGAGATGTAGTTTCCCGCATCAATGAGTTTTCGGAG
>JALVPH010000077.1:1770-2790 GCA_027031875.1 Candidatus Parcubacteria bacterium
ACTCCGCCGATTTGCGCGAGGAGCCCCATCGATTTCATTTTTTCTGAGAGAGAGACGAGATCGATTGGATCCCCAAGACGAGAGAGTTCAAGCATTGCGCGGAATATGAGTTTGTGCTTGTGAACATAGAAATCATCTTCCTCAATGAGGTCGAGTATTTCAAGAATGCTCGCAGGACGGAGGAGGATCGATCCGAGGAGTGACTTCTCCGCGTCGATGTTCTGTGGTGGGACACGTTGGAATTGTGCGATCTGCTGTGTCTGTGTACTCATACCTGTGAGCATAACATAGCAGGGTAATGAGAAAAGGTGACGTTGGGGAGTACCTGTGATTGAAATGAGGATAACAAAAGAGAGGCGGGTTACACCTCTCTTTTGTGTTGCTCTTTGAGCATTTCCATATTCTCAAGCGTTTTAAATTTTTCAAGCTCTTCTTGGAGGAGGATGAGGAGTTCTCCGTAGCGATGTTCTTGCTCAAGCAGTTTGCGCTTAGCGGTGGTGAGGGGGTCTTCACCAATTCCCATCTTCATATGGTACTCGTTGAGAAGCTTTGTAACTTCCTCAATCTTCATCTTCACTTCTCCAAGCGCTTCCCCTGTGATAGGGGTTTGCTTGTTCCCTGTTATTGAGGGGGTGTCCACCACTTCTTTACTGACATCTTTCTGTATACCTTCTAATGTAGGGAAGGGAGTTTCAGTAGGAAAGTCCTCTCCCTGTTCGACATTTTCTGACACAACTTCATTCTGAGTTTGTGTTGTCACCTCTGTCTGAGTTTCTTCTTGTGTACCTGCTTCAACACTTACTTCCTCTTTCTGCTCCTCGCTTTCATTCTGCGGTGTTTCTTCATACGGAGTGTTTTGTTGTGCTGACTGAGTGTCGGATACCTCCGCTTGCGCTTCGTTGTATTCTCTCACAATCTGTTCTTTCAAATCATCTTTTACTGCATTCGCTTTCTCAACCTCAACTTGAAGGATATTGAGGAGGAGCGGGTTTTCACTTTCCGCTTTCTTGTCTGCTTTTG
>JALVPH010000078.1 GCA_027031875.1 Candidatus Parcubacteria bacterium
CTTTTCTCATATTAAGACATCTCTTCGTGTTCACCGTGGGTTTTCACGAGAGAAGAAGAGAATACTAATTGGGGTTCTTTTGAGGGGGAAATAGTTGAAAAGAGACCCACATATTTACCATTATGCCCAAAACATCAAAAATCTAAATATGATCTCCGCTCAACTCCATTCTCGTCAACATAGGTAGGTTCCTCATCATCATACTGAATAGTGGGGATAGTATCTCCGTCATCTTCAAGAAGTTCATTGGGGATATCATGGAGAAACTCTGATGGCTCTTGCGCGAACTCTTGTCCATAAATCATTCTCCTTCGTGCATAGGAGAGGTGAAGTCGTTTCTTCGCACGAGTGAATGCAACGTAGCACAACCTCCGCTCCTCCTCTTGCTCATGTTTCTCTTGTGCATCTCCACGCTCGCTCGGAAAGAGACCTTGCTCAAGCCCCGTAACAAAAACATACTCAAACTCTAATCCTTTTGATGCGTGTATTGTCATCAACTTCACCTTTCCCCCACTCTTTTCCGAAGAGGAGAGGGAGTCCTGATCTGAGAGGAGTGCCACTTCCTCAAGAAAGTGTTCTAGTGCGTTCTCCATTCCATCATACTTTGAAGCATAACTCACAAGCTCCTCCATATTCTCAAGTCGCTCCCGGTCATCTTCACTCCCTCTCTCAAGGAGCAATCGAAGTCCACTCTCCTCAATAATGAAACGAATGATTTCTGAAGGTTGTTTCTCTTCTGCAGTCTTACGAATCTTTTCAAGGAGTAAGAGAAACTGTGAGTAAGATTCTCGCGCACGAGGAGAGAGTTCCTCTTCTCTTCCTGCAAAAATCCTCGCGATTGATGTTTTTCCAAGTCCGCGCTTCGGAAGGTTAATAACTCGTTTCACATCAGCAAGGGATGCAGGATTAAGTGCGGCACGCAAGTAGGAAATGAGATCCTTAATCTCCTTTCTCGCAAAGAATTTCACCCCAAGCACATGGTAGGGAATTCCTCTCCGAAGAAACGCTTCTTCAAGAAGACGGGATTGTGCGTTTGTTCGAAAGAGTACTGCAATCTCATCCGGAGAAACTCCTTGCGAAAGATACTCATCTGTCTTCTCCGCTACCCAATTTGCCTCATCTGCTCCTGAGTAGGCTTCATAAAAAAGCACTTTCTCCCCTTCCTCATTCTCTGTACGAAGTGTCTTTTCTATACGCTCGGTATTCTTAGAAATGATGTGATGCGCAACAGAGAGAATGTTCTTCGTAGAGCGATAGTTCTGTTCAAGGAGAATAACATCTCCGTTCGGAAAGTGTTTCTCAAATTGGAGGATGTAGCGAGGGTCTGCCCCTCTCCATGAGTAGATATTCTGATCCCCATCTCCTACCGCAAAAAATGACCCACGATCTCCGAGGAGAAGTCTCAACATTTCATGCTGAATGCGGTTCGTATCTTGATACTCATCAACGAGAATGTACTGCCATCGCTTCTGATAGAATGTTCGAATACTCTCATCTTCCTTGAGGAGGTGGTAGGTCTTTGCGAGGAGATCATCAAAATCGAGTGAATTACTCGCTGATTTCAATTCCTCATAGCGAGTCCATACGAGCTTTGTCACAGAATGGAGTGGGTTTTCTCCCATCTGAAAATCTTTCGCAGTCGTTCCAAGTCCCTTCATTCGTGAGATGAGTGAGGAAATTCTTTTCGGTTCCCACTCTTTCGTGGAGATGTCATGATACTTCATTGCCTCTTTAATGAGACTTCGCTTATCGCTCTCATCGAGAATCGTAAAGTGCTTCGGAATTCCTAGGCGACGATGTTGCTCTCTCAAAATGAGTACTCCGAGTGAGTGGAACGTGCGCCCAATTTTTTCTTGCTGATAGAAGGAAGAAGAGATAAGGGAAGCGACTCGCTCTTCCATCTCTCGCGCCGCTTTGTTCGTGAAAGTGAGTGCGAGAATCGCAGAGGGGGCAATGTTATGTTGGGAGATAAGATGGGTAATCCGTGCGGTGAGCGTCTTTGTCTTTCCTGTTCCCGCTCCCGCAACGACGAGAATAGGTTTGTCAATTGGAGCAAGGACGGCTCGCCTCTGTGCTTCATTGAGCTCGGGGAAGTGCATATGCGTTCTAGTATAGTGGATGGGGCGGGTGGTGCAATGTTTCCATTGCACCACCCGCCTCGCTTACTCACCAGTCATAACTCAATCCTACCACCAGCTTATTAATTCATAATTCATTACCAAATTTTCACTACTACTAACCTATTACCATTTTCGCTACCACTAACTCACCACCAATTCATCATAAACACCAACAACCTAACATCCACCCTATACCCTATTTCACGATCGTGAAATAGGGTATAGACATTGTGCCAAATTTATTTTATAGAATTTTATTCCACACAAAATACCCCAAGCGTAAGCTCGGGGTAGTTCATTCCACACTCAACACCACGAGCATAATTTCGAAGGTGAAATGAGTTCTGCAGAAATGTAGGTCAACGAGCTTTACTCTTTGGGTAAGCCAATGCCTTGAGTATAAACTTGAAGTAGTTTACTGAATTCAAAGAGGAATTTTATGACTCGTATCCAAAAATGTTTTCCATATAAAAACACTTCGAATATAGAATCAATACGATTTTCCTACAGGGTAGGAGTATTACAATTTTCCACTCGTCTTAAACATTTTGATGTACTCCTTAATTCCCAATTCTTTTAGGTACGCAAAAAATTCCTTTGGTAAATTTCGTGGACCAAACCATACACTTTTTTGAATCTGCTTAAACCCAAACAATTTGAGTTGGGAACGAAGCCAATCTCTTTTCGATCGCTCTCTCTCAGGGATGTCGAAAATAACGAGCATCATACTCCTCTCCTTCTTATTGTGAGAATCATTGAGATGAAAATATCGATAGAGATTCCACCTTTTCTCTCGGTAATACTTTCTCCCTTCTCTAGTGATAACCCACTTCCCGTTATGATATTTAGCAAGCCCTCTTTTTTTGAGAGAGTAGAGTGATTTACTCACCTGTCGGCTCGAATAATCTCCATCAATCGCAGCGTGAATAATTTTAGAGCCTGAACGAGTTGTGAGGAGAAGAGCAAGTATTTTCAATATCCTCGGAGCGTCCATACTAATCACATAGTACCACATACCATACATAAATAAAAAGCAATACCCTATTTCACGATCGTGAAATAGGGTATAGACTTTTGTGTTATGGTGTTGTGTGTTGGATACAGGAGGGAGATTTGAGCGAACACCCGGTTTTGCCTTTACCTCATTTTTCAAGTTCCTCATAGCAAAAAAGAAGCTTTCGCTTCTTTTTTTGTCCAACCATTACTTTTCCTAAGAGGCTTCTTAGGTTTCCGTCTTCTCGATAGCATCGCCAGCTACTTCCTCATCATCCTTCCCTTCGCCTTCCTTCTTCTCACTCTCTAATCCTGCCTTATGGAAATTCATAAGTTCTTCTGCGAGATAATCGTCAAAGTCGGGGAGATAGTCGGCAATAAACTTCGAAAGCTCTTCTGGGCTTGGGTTCTTGCTCATAAGCTCATCGAATGCTTGCTGGGTCGTTTCACCAGCTTCCCCAAGCGCGCGAATAAGTGCTGATTCAAGGATAAGATCAGAAGACTCATCGATAAGCTTTTGCTTTTCTTCTTCTGAATACCCTGAAAAGTCGAACATTTGTTCGATAATCTCATCAATACTGAGAGATGTATTTTTTTCGTCTTGTGTCATAACAATCGTAGTTTAACAAAAGTAAATAAAATTAACAATTCTTTAACTTATCGAGAGGGAGAACATATCTAAGCCATCTGTCTTTCTTCGCTTTATTCATCTGACGATTGTAAGTACTCATAAAATCTCTTATTTTTACCGCAGTATTCTTGTTTTTCCTCCCTGGCCCCCCCTGAGAATCTATAAATTTTCCTCCTCCTATATACATCGCAACATGATCATTTGGAGCACCAAATAAATCACCTTCTTTGAGCATATATACATTTCCAGAACCATCATTATTGATAACAATATATCCATTTGCCTCCTCTGCCTTATTGATTTCTATTCGATTACTTTTACAGGTATTCCCAAAGTAATCACCTGATCCATATTTCTTTGGATTCATTCCCTTGCATTTCAAAACCTCATACACAAAACCAGAACAATCGAGACAAATCGAATCAGATGGGCAAAAATCTCCACAACGTTGCATCTTCCCTTGATCGTTTTTACATTTATCATCTTTGTGTGTCCCATCTATGAGACAAGCGGTTGTATTTGAAGGAAACTTCCCTCCCTTTGCTCCATAACGGTAAGTGACATGCCCGACAAAAGATTGAGCAATATCTGAAAGTGAATAGTTAGAACCACACTTTATTCCAAACTGGTTTATTTTATCCTGTGGAGCTCCCCACGGAGATTCAACCATAACGCACTGCTTCCCACCAATCGGTTTGGAGGTAGTATCATTTGGTGCTGGATCCCCTTCTACATTAAGAGACGCAGTCTCCATATTATCTAACGCACCTATATCAAGAAGGTTTGGATTGACCGTGTAGAGAATTGTGTACGACGCGAGCGCGAGTATGAGACCTCCTATCGCATTTTTTATTCGTTCTTTCGCTTGGCTCTTCCCAAAAAGTGATTCTACCGTCATATACTCAATTCCCGCTACCATAATCATCACCACAGAAATAATGACAAGGGCAGAAATTGCAATACGAAAGAGGAAGTTTACATAGTCCCCGAAACGAAACTCGCGTATGTTGTCAATCCATGTCCGTCCATCTTTTGACTGCACTCCTTTAATGTTTCCCCCATTCACATCTTCAAAATCGATTGGTGCGAGAAATTCGTAACAATTCGGATCATACCCGCCAGTTCCACCATTTAAACTATCCTTATAACACTTACTACTCGTGTCATACTTCGGAGTCATTACCTCAACTGGTTCCTCGTTTATTAAATCTCCATAGTGATGCGTTGCTCCCTCTATTGCTACAAGCTCCCAACCATCACCACTACAATAACTTCCACTACATTCTGCAATAATCGCCGCATTATCAAATGATTTCAATCTCCACTCCTCTTTTGTCTTCGTCGATTCTACTTGAAAAAGATTCTTTGCTATTTTAGAAAGTGCCTCTGTTGAATCAAATTTATACTTTTCGTCTCCATCAACAACAATCTCCGTGGAGATGTAACAATCTGGTTTTCCTTGTGCGGAATAGCATGAATCCTCATTCGTCACGAGATACACCTTTGTAACATCTTTCGTAGGGGTAAGATTAATATGTTCAATTGTCTTTGATGAGTTGAGGAGTCTTACCGTAACAGATTGTGCATTTTCTAAAATTTTCATTACAAGGGTGTTTAGCCCTAAAGAGGAAATATCAATAAGGTTGAATCCTCTTTTCCTTCCCTGAAAAGTGATGGAGAGTTTCTGCCCCTTACATTTTCTCGTATCTATTGAAAGAACATTGTCTGCGTGAATGAGTTTTTGTTTGTTTAGGAATTTGACCGCACCTTCTTTCTTTAGACTATTTTTACACGCATCAAAATCTCCAACTAGACTATCGTGAATCATATTTCCATCTACATCATAAACGCACAAGCGTATCTTCCTTCCATTTTGTGGTTTGGTTTGGTCGAAAAAAGAAACACTTATCTCTCCATTATCATCAGGGGTATCTACCGCGACAAATGCCTTTGATTGAGTATTTTGATTAATTGGATTATAACTGGAATAATCATCTCTCAGAACCTTTCTCTCACCTTTAATTTCTTCACAAGATTTAGGTTCGGAACTGTCTTCAGTATGGGATATTGCGTACGTGATAAAATAATCATGATAAAAGGTGCTATTAGCCTTTCTTTTTGCAAGATTTTTTCCATAGACAATATACCATATTCCATCTGTTGTGTGGCTCCCATATGCTATCCTTGATACAGATGGGGTTGTATTCGCGGATACATTTTCTACACTAGTAATATTGAAAAGTAAAACTAAGATAGCTATAATAACGGAAGTGCGTTTAAAAGTTTTCTTCATACTTGAGAAGTATATCACATAGAGATACGAGAGTAAAAAGAAAAGAGAGAGAACTCTCTCTAATATGAGTCTACACAGCCCCGATATGTTTCAGAAAATCTGTATCCTTCTTATTTAAAACAAACCTTGTCTTCTTAGGAGAAAGAACTGTATGCTTCTCTAGTGAAATTGTCTTTTTTCTCCCCTCAGAAGCTCCAGGAACACGATGAATATCTACCCCAAGATAATCATCATCTTTTGGTATCTCTCTCAAAAGGGTGTTCCGATGATTTTGTTCTCCTTCCAATAGCTCTCCTTTTCTCTGAACTTTTTCCTCCTTAGCTTGAGAAAATTGGTTAATGAAATCATCTTCTTCTAGATCTCGTTGCGAATAGTTTCTCTCGTTGAGGTTCAATGAAATATCTTCCCCATCATCAACAAGCACAATTCCCTCATTTCTAAGAGAATCTTTCACTTCTTTATGGGATACTCTTTCTTCTCTTTCCCTCTTCATTCGCTCTTCCCTCACCCTCCTCAATGTTTCTTCGGAAAACTCTATGCGCTGGAGCGGAATTGCAATCTCCTGTTGGATATCGTTGAGAAGAGAAGGGATTTCTTCTTCTGGAATAGGAAGCTTGTGGAGACTCTTCATAAACTCCTCTGGTGTGATGAGTTCAAGGATGGAGAGCATTACCTCTCGATGAAGGAAGGCAGTATCGTCTAGTTGAAGGTGATACTTCTGTGCAATCCTCCTTACTGCACCCACCCAATCAAAATGCTCAATCGCGTAGCGCGTATTTGCAGGAAGTTGTTGTATTCTGTTTTTGATGAGTGTGTCAATCATACAATTTATTCAACTTCACCCCCAAAACGCTCTTTGAGAGCTCGCTCAATCTCGTCAATATTTGGAACATACGGTTTCACTTTCTCCTCGATTTCTCTAATACATCGTTCAATCGTTGCACTACTCTTATCTCTTAATATGAGAGTGAGTTCCTTCTCAAGATCCTCCCACGTCTTCCCAGTAAGGAGGAGAAGAAGGAGATTCCTTTGTATTTCTCCTGACTCTTCTTCACTAAGATTATATCTCCTTTCAAGGGATACAACAAAATCCTGGAGTTCTTTTGATTTAAGAAATAACCTTGTCTTCTCTGGAAGCGCAAAGTAGATTCGCTCAATAATTGCCTTTGAAATATCTTGTTTATCGTCCATACATTTTAAACTTACTGCGATTAATTACTTTTGTTTTGATTGACTAAATTGACTCTTCGACTTCGTGTAGAGCTCCTTCTTGTCAAGATCTTCAAAGAATCGTGCACTATTCTTAAGGACTCCTGCACCAAGCCCAACTGCTCCTCCTGCCACAAGACCTGTGGTAACTGCTCCCCCTAAAAGACTCACCACTGCACCACTAATGAGTGCTGGCCACGTGGTACTCCTAAGAGCCCCCCAAAGAAACTTATCTACTTTATCTTTCACGCTACCTTTTGTAGAAAAGAGTTCGGCGAGTTTTTCTTCCTCATTGATGAGTTTTTCAGAAATATCATCTACACCAGAAAGAGCGTTTTCAAAAGCTGTCTTAAAATCAGCAGGAATACTCGTGAAGGAATCCTTCAATTTTTTAAATACCTTATCCCTCTCTTTGAGAGCTGTATCCAACGCTTCTTCTTCACGTTCTAATTTATCTTTAAGTTCAGCCTCCTCACTAGATCCTTTCTTTACAAACTTTAAATTTTGTTTAAGTTTAGAAACACTTGCTCTCTTCTGGTTTACTCTCTCCTGTCTTGCATCAAAATCCTTACCTAACTTTTCTGGGTCTGGGATCTTTGAGATCTCATTATTTATTCTCCTTTCGCTACGAGTCAACTTCATCAAAGATTCTGTCAACCTCTTCTTCTTCACTGTGTCAGTTTCCGATTTTATAAGCGTATTCAAATTCTCCTTCGCACGTTTAATGTTCGCAAGACGCTTTTTAAGCGGTGCTGTTCTTGTGTTATATTCTTTTCTTGCTTCTTCAACAAGATTATCTTTCACATCTTTAAGTTCTGATTGTCTTACCTCTTTTTTCTTCTTTATTTCCTCTACCCCATGAAACAGATACTTATTCTTCTTTGCTTCTTTTTCCATCTTGTCAGAGAGATACTTCTCATATCCACCCTCTCCAGAACCACCAAGTTTAGCCCATGCAGGTTGCCTCACTCCTGACATCCAGGACACATTTTCCGCAAGCTGCCCT
>JALVPH010000079.1 GCA_027031875.1 Candidatus Parcubacteria bacterium
AAATAGTTGAAAAGAGACCCACATATTTACCATTATGCCTGAAATGTAATATCTTTCTTTACCCCTTCATTCAGTGTTAGTGTTCAAGTAAGCATACATTCAAACATTCAATTGAATGTTTGAATGACTTGATATGGCTTTTCAATAACTGTGTAAGGTGTGTTATTTAGCTACTTTTTGGAGAAAAAGAATATTCCTCCGTCTCTATTATTTCTGGGAAAATGATCTCACAACTTCTCTCACTTCCTCATGTACTTGTGGGATACTCTTTCCGGTAATGGAAATAACACGATTAGGAAAGTGTGAAGCTTCTGCAATTTCATAGAAGCGTTTAATGATATCCTCTACCGCTTTGTAGTCATCACGCTTATACACCGAGAGTCCATCATCTCGCTTAAGAATGTTTTCCGCCTTATCAACAAAAATGATGGTGAGAAAATCATCTCGCATTGCGAGGAATGCTCGTTCGAGTGTGAGGATATCTTCTAAATTATGCCCTCCTCGAAGAATTGAGTAGGCGTACTCAGTGTAGTGCATTCTATCGACGAGGTGGGGGATTCCCTCTTGCCAGAGGAGCTCCTTCGCTTTCAGATGATTTCTACTCGCTTGGTATCCATACTTGAGTTTCTCGTGATGGTTTGCTCCGTGAGGGCGATCGAGATTGGTGAGTACGAAAGGGATATGTGAGAGCCATTTTCGAAGGAGTGCGATTTGTGTTCCTTTTCCCACATTATCAGGTCCGTCAAATGCGATAATAGGTGTTCGTTGCCGTCTCATCTTCACAGTATAGCGCATTTTCTTTTTCCTTAAACGCTATATACTCATTGCTAATGAAGGGAAGCGATACATCGCGAATACGAAACTTCTCCATCATCGCGCATATCGATCACGGGAAGTCAACGCTCGCAGATAGGATGCTCGAAAAGACAAACACCGTGGAAGCACGAAAGATGCACGACCAGCTCCTCGATCAGATGGAGCTTGAACAAGAGCGAGGGATTACCATTAAAATGCAACCGGTGCGAATGGAATATTCCTACACGGGTGATGAGGTGTTTCCGGAAGGGAAGTATATCTTTAACCTCATCGATACCCCAGGACACATTGATTTTTCCTATGAGGTATCGCGCGCAATGAAAGCAGTAGAGGGAGCAATCCTTCTCGTAGATGCGACACAAGGGGTACAAGCGCAGACGCTCACCACACTTGATATGGCGCGAAAAGCAGGACTCACCATCATTCCCGCACTCTCAAAAGTAGATTCTCCGCTTGCGCGTGTTGACGAAGTGCGAGAAGAAATTGCACTCCTCCTCGATGTGGATCCCGATGAAATTCTTGAAACTTCAGGGAAGACGGGGGAGGGAGTAGAAGAGCTTTTTGCACACATCATCCAAAAGATTCCTTCGCCAGAAACGAGCGATGAGATGTTCCTCAATGCACTCATTTTTGATTTTGCCTACCACGACAACAAAGGAGTTATCGTCTACGTGAGAAATTTCAGTGGAGAGGTAAAAAAGGCAGATGAGCTTACCTTTAAGGTTGCGGGAAGAAAGTTTCGCGCGAATGAGGTAGGAATTTTTACCCCATTCGAGAAAGAAGTTCCTCAACTCTCCGCAGGGGAGATTGGCTACATTGTGACGGGAATTAAAGAACCTGGGATTGCCTCGGTGGGAGATGTGATTACTTCCTTCAAGCACCCTGTGGGAGATGATGCACTTGAAGGGTATGAGAAACCAAAGCCGGTCGTATGGGCATCAGTCTATCCAGAGAGTCAGGATGACTTTGACCTTCTCCGCACTGCACTCTCGAAGCTCCAACTTTCCGACTCTTCCTTCACTTATGAAGAAGAGGCATCTGGGGTGATGGGGAGAGGATTTCGTATTGGCTTTCTTGGAATGCTCCATCTCGAAATTCTCACTGAACGTCTTAAACGAGAGTTTTCTCTTGATCTCATTCTCACTGCACCTTCGGTGAGTTATCGTGTATTCAAGAAGAATGGGGAAGAAGTCATTGTACATTCTGCGATTCATTTTCCTTACCATGGTGAAGTAGAACGTGTGATGGAGCCGTGGGTGCGACTTCACGTCATCACGAAGCACGAGTATGTGAATGCGATTGTTCCGCTTCTCTATGAACACGAGGGGGTTCTCACTGATACGAAGAATTTTGGAGAGGGACGAGTAGAGCTCGTCATTGAAATGCCTCTCCGTGAGTTGATGCGAAACTTCTTTGATCGTTTGAAATCAGTCTCTTCGGGATATGCATCTATCTCCTACGAATTTATTGGCGAACGGGAAGCAGACGTAACGAAGATGGAGGTGCTCGTTGCAGAGGAAGTTGTCCCCGCATTCTCTCGCGTCATCTCAAAGAGGAGGATGCGTGAGGAAGCAGAGGAGGTAGTGGAAAAGCTTTATAAAGTCCTTCCTCGTCAGCTCTTTGTGGTAAAAATTCAAGCGAAGGTGCTTGGAAGAATTATCGCTTCGCGAAAGCTCTCTGCTTTGAAAAAGGATGTTACCGCAAAGCTCTACGGAGGAGATATTACACGAAAGATGAAGCTTCGTGAAAAGCAAAAGAAGGGGAAGAAGCGAATGAAGCAAATGGGAAAGGTGAACATCCCTCACGATGTCTTTCTCAAAATGATGAAACGAGGGAACTAATGCTTGATTTTCGATTGACAGAAAAGTAT